>NZ_JACFQU010000029.1:0-15086 GCF_016101285.1 Gilliamella sp. W8136 | reverse complement strand
TTAAGAAATGACTCAACAGAAAGTTGTTTATCCGAACTGGTGAAAGTAATCGTATAGTGCCAAGGCTGGTTAAGTTGCTCATTACTTTCAACCTGTAAGATTGAAACCTCAGCAGGCAAACCATCAATATTTAACGTATAACGATTATGACCTGCTCCATTAACTAAAACTTGCTTTAAACCACGATTTAAACCATTACCCAATTGATCCATCAAATTGGTTAATCCTTTATCCATGCTATCCTCAATATATTTCATGTGCACCGCAAATATCACTTTGTTTTACTGAACTATTTATTATTATTTTTATCTGACCAGTTAATTATTATAAAATTGCTAATAGTAAGTAAGGTGTTAAAATCAGTCAAATTTAAAAATAATCTAAAATTGGATATAAAATACACTGTTTATCATATTTTGCAATATTTTTTTACATTTCTTTAAAATTAAATTAAATTAATCAATTAATGATATCTGTAATGAATTAAAGTAATTTAACTCAAGATTAAATGTTAAATTTTTAGCAATAAATGATTAGTAAAAATTAGGGAATACTTAAGTAATTTTTATATAAAATCCTTTCAAATCACTACAGAATAAAATCTTCCTGTAAAGGATATTAAAGATACATTTTAGTCCATTAGATTATGCCGTTTTTTTATTACATCTAACTCTTCAAGTGACGTGGCATTAAAGGCTTCCACCATCCATTCTGGCCAACCTTCACCTTCTATCATATCCTCCTTGAATTTTGCTTCTTCATCTGTTTTGTATTCGCCGTCATCTATATCGGCTGATTTATAATAAACCATAAAACTATTGATCCAACCCCAGACAAACATTCTACCTGTTGCTGCTCGTATAGGATCTAACATAACATGGTCAATGACCTGATTTGTGCCGGGTTCACAAACCATTAACACCGTTGAAATTAAAGCATTGCGTGAAAAATTATGGATAATTACGCCATGCATATCATTCCAATCATACTCTTGTATGCGGCGCTTTTTCGGTTGTAAAAATACCTTTGGGTGTCGTAGTATTTTAAAGTTAAAAAAGTAACTTTCATTAACATACACTTTACTCGTCTTACGATTAAATATTATTGGGCTACCTAGTCGGGAGAACAAATTTAAATAAAATTCTGGAATAATGTAATACATTGCAATACAACACGCAGTAAAACAAATAATTACTACAAAATCAATAAATTCTATTTCAGAGCTATCATGAAGTGTTATTAACCAAAAACTTACAATGATAATTCCGACTCCAAAAAGAATAGCAATAAAATAGATACAAGTATAAAAGATCTGATCATTACGTTCCTGACGAATAAACGCACAATAGTTATCATTGGCATAAATTAAGCGATCATCATGCAGCGGTGCGCTATAAGGACCTTTATCTAGGTCGCCAAACCAACCTAAAATCTGGGGGCGGTATTTTGAGGGCATTACTGTTTTATTCCTTATCCTTATTTCTTTACTATCACTTTAAGTTTTTTATTATTATTTAATATTATATTTTTGTTTAATTGCAGCTAACTCTTCAAGTGATGTGGCATTAAAGGCTTCCACCATCCATTCTGGCCAACTTTCACCCTCTATCATATCCTCTTTGAATTTTGCCTCTTCATCTGTTTTGTATTCGCCGTCATCTATATCGGCTGATTTATAATTCACCATAAAACTGTTAATCCAACCCCAGACAAACATTCTACCTGTTGCAGCCCGTGCAGGATCTAACATAACATGGTCAATAACCTGATATGTACCGGGTTGACATACCATTAACACCGTTGAAGTTAAAGCATTACGTGAAAAATTATGGATAATTACGCCATGCATATCATTCCAATCATACTCTTGTATGCGGCGTTTTTTCGGTTGTAAAAATACTTTTGGGTGCCGTAGTACTTTAAAGTTAAAAAAGTAACTTTCATTAACATACACTTTACCCGTCTTACGATTAAATATAATGGGACTTCCAAGGCGTGAAAATGCATTTTGATAGAATTCAGGAATAGCTAGATATAAACCAAAACAGCAAGTAACAAAACAGACTATAACAACTAGATCAACAAACTCTATTTTAGAGTTATCATGGAGAACCGCTAGCCAAAGGCATCCAATGATAATTCCATTTGCCAAAATAATTGAGATAAAATAAAGACAAGTATAAAAAAGTTGGTCATTATGATCCTGGCGAATAAACGCACAATAGTTATCATTAGCATAAATTAAACGACGGTCATGCAGTGGTACGCTATGAGGACCTTTATCTAGGTCGCCAAACCAACCAAAGATCTGGGGGCGGTATTTAGATGGCATTATTGTTTTATTCCTTATCTTTATTCCTTTACTATCAATTTAAGTTTTTTATTATTATTTAATATTATATTTTTGTTTAATGGCAGCTAACTCTTCAAGTGATGTGGCATTAAAGGCTTCTACCATCCATTCTGGCCAACCTTCACCTTCTATCATATCCTGTTTGAATTTTGCTTCTTCATCTGTCTTGTATTCGCCGTCATCTATATTGGCTGATTCATAATTCACCATAAAACTGTTAATCCAACACCAAACATGAAAACTACCTGCTCCGGGTTGAGCCGGATCTAACATAACATGGTCAATAACCTGATGTGTGCCGGGTTGACATACCATTAATACCGTTGAAATTAAAGCATTCCGTGAAAAATTATGGATAATTACGCCATGCATATCATTCCAATCATACTCTTGTATGCGACGTTTTTTCGGTTGTAAAAATACTTTTGGATGTCGTAATATTTTAAAGTTAAAAAAGTAACTTTCATTAACATACACTTTACCCGTTTTACGATTAAATATAATGGGACTTCCAAGGCGTGAAAATGCATTTTGATAGAATTCAGGAATTGCATAATTTAAAGCAAAAAGGCTAGTAAAAAAACAGGCTATAACAACCAGATCAACAAACTCTATTTTAGAGTTATCATGAAGAACCGCTAGCCAAAGACATCCAATGATAATTCCATTTGCCAAAATAATTGAAATAAAATAGAGACAGGAATAAAAAATTTGTTCATTATGTTCCTTACGAATAAATGCACAATAGTTATCATTGGCAAAAATTAAGCGATCATCATGCAGTGGTAGGCTATAAGGACCTTTATCTAGGTCTCCAAACCAACCAACGATCTGGGGGCGGTATTTAGATGGCATTACTGTTTTATTCCTTTGCGTTCTATTTAAGTTTGTTATTATGGTTTGATATTATATTTTTGCTTAATTGCAGCTAACTCTTCAAGTGATGTAGCATTAAAGGCTTCCACCATCCATTCTGGCCAACCTTCACCCTCTATTATATCTGTTTTAAATTTTGCCTCTTCATCTGTTTTGTATTCGCCGTCATCTATATCGGCTGATTTATAATTCACCATAAAACTGTTAATCCAACCCCAGACAAACATTCTACCTGTTGCTGCTCGTGCAGGATCTAACATAACATGGTCAATAACCTGATTTGTACCGGGTTGACATACCATTAATACCGTTGAGGTTAAAGCATTACGTGAAAAATTATGGATAATTACGCCATGCATATCATTCCAATCATACTCTTGTATACGGCGCTTTTTCGGTTGTAAAAATACTTTTGGGTGCCGTAATACTTTAAAGTTAAAAAAGTAACTTTCATTAACATAGACTTTACCTGTCTTGCGATTAAATATGATGGGATTACCAAGACGGGAAAATGCATTGTAATAAAATTCAGGAATTGCATAATTTAAAGCAAAACAGCAAGTAATAAAACCAATTATCCCAACTATTGTTAGTTGATCACCGATTTCAGAATCATTAAATCCAAAAATAAACATAACAGTACCTACAATTAGAATGATTCCTAAAATAATTGCAACAAAATATAGACATGTATAAAAAATTTGATCACTATGTTCCTGACGAATAAACGCACAATAGTTATCATTGGCATAAATTAAGCGATCATCATGCAACGGTAAGCTATAAGGACCTTTATCTAGGTCACCAAACCAACCAACGATCTGGGGGCGGTATTTTGAGGGCATTACTGTTTTATTCCTTATTCCTTTGCGTTCTATTTAAGTTCGTTATTATGGCTTGATATTATATTTGTGCTTAATTGCAGCTAACTCTTCAAGTGACGTGGCATTAAAGGCTTCCACCATCCATTCTGGCCAACCTTCACCCTCTATCATATCCTCTTTGAATTTTGCTTCTTCATCTGTTTTGTATTCGCCGTCATCTATATCGGCTGATTCATAATTCACCATAAAACTGTTAATCCAACACCAAACATGAAAACTACCTGCTCCGGGTTGAGCCGGATCTAACATAACATGGTCAATAACCTGATGTGTGCCGGGTTGACATACCATTAACACCGTTGAGGTTAAGGCATTACGTGAAAAATTATGGATAATTACACCATGCATGTCATTCCAATCATACTCTTGTATGCGGCGTTTTTTCGGTTGTAAAAATACTTTTGGGTGCCGTAATACTTTAAAGTTAAAAAAGTAACTTTCATTAACATAGACTTTACCTGTCTTACGATTAAATATAATGGGACTTCCAAGGCGTGAAAATGCATTTTGATAGAATTCAGGAATTGCATAATTTAAAGCAAAACAGCAAGTAATAAAACCAATTATCCCAACTATTGTTAGTTGATCACCGATTTCAGAATCATTAAATCCAAAAATAAACATAACAGTACCTACAATTAGAATGATTCCTAAAATAATTGCAACAAAATATAGACATGTATAAAAAATTTGATCACTATGTTCCTGACGAATAAACGCACAATAGTTATCATTGGCATAAATTAAACGACGGTCATGCAGTGGTACGCTATAAGCACCTTTATCTAGATCACCAAACCAACCAACGATCTGGGGGCGGTATTTTGAGGGCATTACTGTTTTATTCCTTATCTTTATTCCTTTACTATCAATTTAATTTTTTTATTATTATTTAATATTATATTTTTGTTTAATGGCAGCTAACTCTTCAAGTGATGTGGCATTAAAGGCTTCCACCATCCATTCTGGCCACCCTTCACCCTCTATCATATCGGTTTTGAATTTTGCCTCTTCATCTGTTTTGTATTCGCCATCATCTATATCGGCTGATTCATAATTCACCATAAAACTGTTAATCCAACACCAAACATGAAAACTACCTGCTCCGGGTTGAGCCGGATCTAACATAACATGGTCAATAACCTGATGTGTGCCGGGTTCACAAACCATTAGCACCGTTGAAATTAAAGCATTACGTGAAAAATTATGGATAATTACACCATGCATATCATTCCAATCATACTCTTGTATTCGACGTTTTTTCGGTTGTAAAAATACTTTTGGGTGCCGTAATATTTTAAAGTTAAAAAAGTAACTTTCATTAACATACACTTTACCCGTTTTACGATTAAATATAATGGGACTTCCAAGGCGTGAAAATAGATTTTGATATAACTCAGGAATTAGAACATACATGCCGAAACAACTTACAGTAAATCCAACTATAATAACCATTAGAGTAAAAAGCTCAATTGTAGGATCATCATATTCAAGAGCCAATAACCAAATAAAGCTAACAATAGCACCAGTTCCAAATATAAAACCAACAATATACAGACACGAATAAAAAATTTGATCATTATGTTCTTTGCGAATAAACGCACAATAGTTATCATTGGCATAAATTAAGCGATCATCATGTAGTGGTAGGCTATAAAGGCCTTTATCTAGGTCGCCAAACCAACCAAAGATCTGGGGGCGGTATTTTGAGGGCATTACTGTTTTATTCCTTATCTTTATTCCTTTACTATCAATTTAATTTTTTTATTATTATTTAATATTATATTTTTGTTTAATGGCAGCTAACTCTTCAAGTGATGTAGCATTAAAAGCTTCCACCATCCATTCTGGCCAACCTTCACCCTCTATCATATCTGTTTTAAATTTTGCTTCTTCATCTGTTTTGTATTCGCCGTCATCTATATTGGCTGATTCATAATTCACCATAAAACTGTTAATCCAACACCAAACATGAAAACTACCTGCTCCGGGTTGAGCCGGATCTAACATAACATGGTCAATAACCTGATGTGTACCGGGTTGACACACCATTAACACCGTTGAAGTTAAAGCATTACGTGAAAAATTATGGATAATTACACCATGCATATCATTCCAATCATACTCTTGTATGCGGCGTTTTTTCGGTTGTAAAAATACTTTTGGGTGCCGTAATATTTTAAAGTTAAAAAAGTAACTTTCATTAACATACACTTTACCCGTCTTACGATTAAATATTATGGGATTACCAAGACGGGAAAATGCATTTTGATAGAATTCAGGAATTGCATAATTTAAAGAACCACAACAAGTAATAAAACCAATTATTCCAATTAGTGACAGTTTGTGATCAAATCCAAAAATAAACATAACCATACCAACAATTAGAATATTCATCCCAATAATACCTGCAAAATAAAGACATGTATAAAAAATCTGATCATTATGTTCCTGGCGAATAAAAGCACAATAGTTATCATTGACATAAATTAAGCGATCATCATGCAGTGGTAGGCTATGAGGACCTTTATCTAGGTCTCCAAACCAACCTAAGATCTGGGGACGGTATTTTGATGGCATTACTGTTTTATTCCTTATTTCTTTGCGTTCTATTTAAGTTCGTTATTATGGCTTGATATTATATTTTTGCTTAATTACAGCTAACTCTTCAAGTGATGTGGCATTAAAGGCTTCCACCATCCATTCTGGCCAACCTTCACCCTCTATTATATCTGTTTTAAATTTTGCTTCTTCATCTGTCTTGTATTCGCCATCATCTATATCGGCTGATTTATAATTCACCATAAAACTGTTAATCCAACCCCAGACAAACATTCTACCTGTTGCAGGTCGTGCAGGATCTAACATAACATGGTCAATGACCTGATGTGTACCGGGTTGACATACCATTAACACCGTTGAAGTTAAAGCATTACGTGAAAAATTATGGATAATTACACCATGCATATCATTCCAATCATACTCTTGTATGCGGCGTTTTTTCGGTTGTAAAAATACTTTTGGGTGCCGTAGTACTTTAAAGTTAAAAAAGTAACTTTCATTAACATACACTTTACCCGTCTTACGATTAAATATAATGGGATTACCAAGACGGGAAAAAGCATTGTGATAAAATTCAGGAATTGCAAGATATAAAACAAAACAACAAGTAATAAATCCAATTATTCCAACAATTGTTAATTTATCTCCGATTTTGGAATCGTTAAATCCAAAAATACAAAAAGGAAAACCTATAATTAGTATAATTCCTAAAATAATTCCAACAAAATAGATACAAGTATAAAAAATTTGGTCATTGTGATCCTGACGAATAAAAGCACAATAGTTATCATTGGCAAAAATTAAGCGATCATCATGCAGTGGTAGGCTATAAGGACCTTTATCTAGGTCTCCAAACCAACCAACGATCTGGGGGCGGTATTTAGATGGCATTACTGTTTTATTCCTTATCCTTATTCCTTTAATATCAATTTAAGTTTTTTATTATTGTTTAATATTATATTTGTGCTTAATTGTAGCTAACTCTTCAAGTGATGTAGCATTAAAGGCTTCCACCATCCATTCTGGCCAACCTTCACCTTCTATCATATCCTGTTTGAATTTTGCTTCTTCATCTGTCTTGTATTCGCCGTCATCTATATCGGCTGATTCATAATTCACCATAAAACTGTTAATCCAACACCAGACAAACATTCTACCTGTTGCTGGTCGTGCAGGATCTAACATAACATGGTCAATAACCTGATGTGTGCCGGGTTGACATACCATTAACACCGTTGAGGTTAAGGCATTACGTGAAAAATTATGGATAATTACACCATGCATATCATTCCAATCATACTCTTGTATGCGACGTTTTTTCGGTTGTAAAAATACTTTTGGGTGCCGTAATACTTTAAAATTAAAAAAGTAATTTTCATTAACATAGACTTTACCTGTCTTGCGATTAAATATTATAGGATTACCAAGACGGGAAAATGCATTCTGGTAGAATTCAGGAATTGCTAGATATAATGCAAAACAGCAAGTAATAAAACCAATTGTACCAACTATTGTTAGTTGCTCACCGATATCAGAATCATTAAATCCAAAAATACAGAAAGGAAAACCTACAAGTAGTATAATTCCTAGAATAATTGCAACAAAATAGAGACATGTATAAAAAATTTGGTCATTGTGATCCTGGCGAATAAACGCACAATAGTTATCATTGGCATAAATTAAACGACGGTCATGCAGAGGTACGCTATAAGCACCTTTATCTAGGTCACCAAACCAACCAACGATCTGGGGGCGGTATTTTGATGGCATTACTGTTTTATTCCTTTGCGTTCTATTTAAGTTTGTTATTATGGCTTGATATTATATTTTTGCTTAATTGCAGCTAACTCTTCAAGTGATGTGGCATTAAAAGCTTCGACCATCCATTCTGGCCAACCCTCACCCTCTATCATATCCTCTTTGAATTTTGCTTCTTCATCTGTTTTGTATTCGCCGTCATCTATATCGGCTGATTCATAATTCACCATAAAACTGTTAATCCAACACCAAACATGAAAACTACCTGCTCCGGGTTGAGCCGGATCTAACATAACATGGTCAATAACCTGATGTGTGCCGGGTTCACAAACCATTAGCACCGTTGAAATTAAAGCATTACGTGAAAAATTATGGATAATTACACCATGCATATCATTCCAATCATACTCTTGTATGCGGCGCTTTTTCGGTTGTAAAAATACTTTTGGGTGCCGTAGTACTTTAAAGTTAAAAAAGTAACTTTCATTAACATATACTTTACCCGTTTTACGATTAAATATTATGGGGCTACCAAGACGTGAAAATGCATTTTGATAGAATTCAGGAATTGCATAATTTAAAGCAAAACAGCTAGTAATAAAACCAATTATTCCAATTAATGTTAGTTCGTGATCAAATCCAAAAATCAACAAAACCATACCTAGAGTTAGAATAATTCCTAGAATAATACAAACAAAATAGAGACATGTATAAAAAATTTGATCACTATGTTCCTTACGAATAAATGCACAATAGTTATCATTGGCAAAAATTAAGCGATCATCATGTAGTGGTAGGCTATAAGGACCTTTATCTAGGTCACCAAACCAACCTAATATCTGGGGACGGTATTTTGAGGGCATTATTATTCTCCTTTTTAATTAATCATCGTAAAATTTATTACTATCCCGGTTAATTATCAATGGGATTTCGTTACAATCTGTAGTATCAGTGTAGATATTGATTTGATAACTTTTTACCAGATCACAAGCGAATGTGCCTGCTACCCATGTGATTGCTGTTAAGTCACTCTTTGGCTGGTTAGGTAGTGAACTTTTCAATTCGACTTTTTCAATATCATCAAAATTGGATTGCCATATCGTTTTACGGTTTATAATCGTTTTAAAGCTTTTACTTTCATAACGTTCAACAAAATAACTTTTCTGAGAGGTAACATAGTCTCTAATTTTCAAAGTTTCTTTATCTTTATCTTCATTTGAATGGATTAGGATATTGTCATTTGGTGCAGGGTACTTATTTATCTTGCTGGAGTTGATATTAAAGTTGAATTCAATAAAATCGGCATTGCTTTGGTCATTTTTGCCAAATAAACGAACTGATGCCCGCAAAGATTTGTTGGAAATGGATGTGTAATCTAGGTATTGCAAATAAAAATAGATATGTCTATGATATAGCTTCATTCCATTATATAAACTTGGTTTTTTAAACATCATAAATGTATCAATGCCTGAGATTGCAACCAAGTAATCATTAACCGAATGACCAAAACCAACAAAGGAATTTCGTTCTTCGTGATAGGCATCATACCCTAAAAAGTCAAACTCTTTTTGCACTCCAAAATAACAGCGGTTTAGCCAGTGATCAATAGGGGTAAAATCATCATATTTTTTGCTATAAGCTATTAAAAATATTCCCATTAATAGTAATATAACCCCAATTCCTATAGCTAAAGTTGAGGTTGATAATAAAAATAAAGCACCAAAACCTAAAGATACAGAGCCTAATAATCTAGCAATAAAGTAACGTTTATCTTCCATATTCCACATGCCGAAAGCACTTTTTAATTCACCTAACGCTTCCAGTACAGTTATAAAGGCAAAAGCTTCTGCGATACATTTAGAGATCATTTTATTTGTTTTCAACATATTTTTAATTTCGGGTACTAATGCTTTGGCAGCGGTTGAGCGCATGGCTTTTAACAATTGCATTTCCAGTTTTATGTTTTGATATATGGCAACTGTATCGACACTGAGTAACGCTAATGAGCTTAAGTCGATGGCTAGTTGAAGTTGTTTTTGTTTTTGAGTTTTACCCTCTTCAATTTTTTCCAATGCTTTAATGTCATCTAAAATATTTAGCATGGTGATAACACCCATTACCGCATTAACAGTGTAGTTAAGTTTGCCGGCTCTCGCATTTTGCTTAGTGATTTCTAGTTGTTTATATTTTGCTCGACGATCCTCAAACTGAACTACTTTGTTTTCTTCTTGATTCATCGCTTCAGTTTCTTTTTTTATTTCATATTCACGAGTTTTATCATCCCTTTTATTTTGGTTTGATTGGTGAATCGCTTCATCATTGGAAGCTTTCTGCCGATTGGTGATGTCAATTTTGCCTTCTAAAACAGCTTGCCGATTGACTAAAGTGACATATTTAGGCATTTTTGTTGCTAAAAAATTCTTAAAATCATTTGGATTGACAATCTCTTTATTTTTCAAAAAACCTACAACTAAGCCTTTACTGACTTCATCAGGAAAACAAAGCGTAAATTTAAGCGTATGGGTTGTTGGTTTTTTTACACCAACATCATATTTTGCATCTGTCACATCAAATTTTTCTAAAAAAGCAATTTCTGGACCGGTCAAACTGTTTTCGCGGAAAAGCGCCCCTTGTAATTGAGTCAATAATGCATAAACTTGTCGAATTTTTTCCGGTCTAACTTTTTTGGTAAACTCAACCGGATAAGCACCAATGTCACCTAAGTAAGCAAGCGAATCAAGCTGTTTTAATCGAGGCTCAATAGGTTGGAATTGTTTATGTGTTCTTAAGACTGAGTATTTTTTTAATGCTTGTTGATGCAGGTATCGATTTTTTCCTACATCTGTCATTACACTGTTTCCCTCTACCATCTCGGCTAGTTGGTGGTTGATTGATGCTAAATGCTCGTTTAATTGTTTGAGTTCTTTAATTTTTTGATCTCTTATTTTTTGTAGCTTTGCATGCTCTTGTGGATTATATTTTCGATTGTTGTTTAACTCTTCTTGTTTAGCGTTGATCTCTTGCCGTTTTTTTTCAATATCAAGTTCAACACGCTCTTTCGCTTTTTGCAGTTTTTTTTCTTTGTCGGTTTGAGTATTTTGAGTCTTTTCTGCCTGATAAGTGTTATAAGCTAAAACTAAACCTGTTGATCTACTGATTACATCACGCCATTTTAGTAATGTATTATTATCTAAATTGACAAATGCTGGCGCATCAAGATTAATCCCTTGATTATTCTGATGTTCAATTACATAAAAAATACTGTTATGGTTACTCAGTAATTCGTCCCAAAGGGCGTTATCTTCATCAAGACGGACTTCCGCATGGGGAGAATCAAGCAGGATTTGCAAAACTTCTTTTATATAGCTTAGAGCTCTGATACTGGTAGAAAAATCAAATTCTTGTTGCCAGAAAGGCGCTTGATTGAACGTTGTTTGCTTTATTTTACTGTATTTTGAAACAAATTGTGCATTACCAAATAACCAACGCACATAAGTAAAATAGTCTTGCGACCATTCTTGATAATATTTTTCAATATCAGCAAAAGCGGTTTCTAATTCACCTTTGAAAGAATCAATTTTTTTATTATCAAGCTGTTCGTTAATTTTTTTTATTTTTTCGGCTTTCTCTGATTCGGCTTTTGCAATGTCATTTTGAGCTTTATCTAAAAAATCATTACCTGAATCATGTGCAGCGTCAATATCTTTTATATAGTCATACCATTCTTGTAACCGGGCAATTTCAGTGTCGTAAGCATTTTCAACTGAAGTACGGTAGTTCTCAATAAGCTGTAGGATAGTACGTTTTTTAAACATATCCGGCTGATAATACTTAAACCGTTTTTTTAAAATAGGATTAACACTTTTATACAGTTGTTCACCACGTTTTTGATAAACCTGTGTTGCATCTTTTAGAGAAACGACATCACATTGTTGGTCATTCAGATCACTTTTTTGGTTATTCTTATTGTCTTCTTGATTGGTAAAAATATGCAGTTGTGATAATCGTTGGGAGTTGAGTTCTTGAGCAATGCCAAATGTATCTTCTAATACAACACCACAAGATATCGGTTTATCCCCGCTATATAGTTGACTGGCATGTATAGCATATTTTTGTTTCTGACTTTTTAAACTTATAAAAGGATGTACCGATTCAAAATTATTAAGACCTTGCTCACCAAAACGAAACTCCAATACTTTGCTGTCGTCATTATTAGATTCTTGATAATTACTCCCAAAAATATCTTTGAATGGTACCGAACGATTACCTGTTGCTTCGGCCGGTGAGTTTTTAAATTGTTTTATATTAATTTTTGTAAAACGGGATAATATGTTGCTATCTTGTTGCTTTAAATAATCATTGATTGTTTTTTCGCTCCAAGGTTGCGAAGTGTAAGCCACCCATGCATAAGTATAATGTTCTTCAAGATTAATAAATGATGCTGGAATGGTATGACAGGCATTTTTGCATGCTTTTGATATCGGTCTTGGCTGGGTATTGGTCAATTCATAAAGTTTTTTTAATCTAAGTGCCCCTTCAATACATTCATAGGCATGAAATATTCGGCTATTAATATCATCATCAAGTTGATGCATAACGTAGACATAACCGTCACGCAAAGTACGAAGTACATAGCTATAATACTCTAATTCTATTTCTGGTTTGCGATTGTTAAAATCTAAGGTTTTAGTGTAATCGGCTAATTCTTGATAAATGGGGTCAATGCTTTTAGTTAACAAAGATTGGGTTTTTATAACTGCTTGACGCAGTAAAAATACCGGAATTCCGACTCGACCACAAGCAAGGCAATTTCCTTTTGCTTCGTTTTGATTTTCTTTAGCAATGTTTTCTGTTTTTTTCATCTTATACTCTATTATTCTTGTTTTATCTGTTTTTGCTATTCTTTATCAGAAAGTAATTAGCTTTCAAAATTAATATTGGCGTTAATAACATGTTTTGAGAATGTGCCTGGTTCTTGTTGCGCTTTCCTAATTTGCTCAAATATTTGCGGATGTTCAGTAAAAACTTGATGATACCTTAATCCGTTCAGTCCCCAAAATAAGATATCGGTAGCATGGGTTAAGCCTAATTGATAAGCCTGTTCAACCAGTTGTGTTGATTGCGAAATCACATTTTCATTAAGCGGTAAATTTTTTTGTTCATCAAATTGTGACCGGTTATTCGACCATGCATTAACAAGCGTTCGAATCATCCTGAAATTTTTTAAGCGTTGACAGTAATTTGAACTCCAACTGATTGGCGTTTCGAGTGTGTTATCAGCAGTGAAACGCATAAATTTGCCACTATTAATGGATGGATAATAGTAGTTTTCAATTTGAGAAAATTGCGTTTTTAGCCATGCATTGTCTTCTTTTGAACCCACTTCGTGTAAAAATTGCATTCGAAAAGGTTCAAAGAAAGGGTAATAAGGTTGTCGCAATGTTTGTGCGATGTTATTACCAATCTTGATCAGTTGTTTTGCCAGTACCGACGGTTTGAGATCAGAGATAATATAAGCACAAATATAACGTTTAGACCATAAACATTCAATTTTGGCTTGTTGGCTGATTTCATCAAGCATCAAATCTGCATAAAATTCATTTGGTTCAGCAAGTTTAATCAGTGTCGGGCATATACTTTGATCATAATCCAAATCTGTACGTAATACTTGCGTCAATTTTTTTTCGCCAAAGGGTTTATCTTCACCAAATAGATCTAATAATGAATCGCGTGATAATGGACTTAATGAATTAAGTACCACTAAATTATCTACTAATAAATAGCGATATTTATTAAAGTTATCTTGATTATTTAATTCAGTTAGCATTATTAATCCGTTTCTGCGCAGTGTTTAACATTCAGCTCACTTGATTTTAATGTTATCGTTCTGTTTTGAGTTGCTGGTCCCATTTTTTGCATAGCATTACTTTTTATATAAACATTATCTGCCGTGCCCAGTTCAATCCCTGCACTGCTGATTTTAACGTATGAACCACCACAGATTAAGGTGATTTCTTTTGTTGCTGACCAATCAACACTGCCATCGACACTGTCTATTTTAATATCTTGTTTGGCAGCCATATTCAGGTTGGCATTTTGCGCTTGTACCTCAACATCACCTTGGTTGGCAAAGACTTTCATTCCTGATTTATGAGCAAACAGACCGATGGATTCACCGGATGAGACGGTAATATTTTTTAACGCATTAATGTCAGTTTGGTTTTCACTGGTCATTGATACACTGTTTGATGTGGACAGTTGGATGTTTTCCGGACTGGTTAAAGCGATGCCCTCTTGTGCATAAGCAATAATGCCACTTTGGGCTAGTTGGGTTAATGTCGCTTTAAGTTGCTCCTGACTGTCGGTATCTGCGCCATGGGCTTCAGAGGCAGTTGCTGCATTTTGCAGTGCTTTAGCAATTGATAACGCATTTTCAAGCTGGGTAATGGCACCTTGCATATCAAGTTGTTTACCCTGTGCCTTAGGCTCGGTCTGACTGGTCAGGTATAAGCCTTTATTGGCCGCAATCGCTCCCCACTCATCGGTCCGAAGTTCAAATCCCTCACCTCGCTGCTCTTTGTTTTGGTCAACTAAATGCCCGATGTTAAGCTGGGTTTTACCGTATTCGGTCGCTAACTTGATGTGCTCTTGTC
>NZ_JACFQU010000073.1:0-242 GCF_016101285.1 Gilliamella sp. W8136 | reverse complement strand
CTGCATTTTGCAGTGCTTTAGCAATTGATAAAGCATTTTCAAGCTGGGTAATGGCACCTTGCATATCCAGTTGTTTACCCTGTGCCTTGGCTCGGTCTGGCTGGTGATGTATAAACCTTTATTGGCAGCAATTGCACCCCACTCATCGGTGCGCAGCTCAAATCCCTCACCACGCTGCTCTTTGTTTTGGTCAACTAAATGCCCGATGTTAAGCTGGGTTTTACCGTATTCGGTCGCTAACT
>NZ_JACFQU010000028.1:0-15802 GCF_016101285.1 Gilliamella sp. W8136 | reverse complement strand
CCCCTTGCTTTAATTGGATTGCAGCAGCCAATTGAGGTGGCATGCCGACTGTTACAGCAACAGCACGAGCAATTTCAGGTAAACCGGCTAAGGCCGATTCAATTTCACCTAATTCAATACGATGACCTCGCACTTTAACTTGGTGGTCCTGTCTGCCTAAAAATTCCAGAGTACCATCAGGCCAATAACGACCCCGGTCGCCGGTTCGATACCAACGCATTCCGTTGAGTTCAACAAATCGTTCAGCCGTCAACTCAGGTGCGCCACGATAACCTAGTGCAACGCCGGCACCACCAATCCATAATTCACCTGCTACATAATCCGGGCAATCTCGACCTAATTCATCGACGACACGATAGCATTGATTTGTTAAAGGATAACCATAAGGAATAGAAGACCATTGTTCAGGTAAAGGTAAAGTAACGTCAAAGGCATTCGACCAAATACTGCCCTCTGTAGCACCACCCATGGCCACTAATTTAGGTAGCTTGCCACAACATTGAGCAAGACGTACAGGTAAATCTAACCCTATCCAGTCCCCAGAAAGTAATACCGTTTTTAAAGGGAGTGTACGAGTATCGTGAGTCGCTACAACCAATAGCATATCTAATAAGATAGGTACAGAGTTCCATACACAAACGTCATGTTCAAAAATTAATTGTAACCAGCTGGCAGCATCTCTGCGTTCTTCATCACTAATTAATACTAAACGGCCACCCACACCCAGTAGACCAAAGATATCAAATACGGATAAATCAAAATCGAGAGAAGAAACCGCTAGAGCACAACTTGAGTTATCAATATGGTAACGCTGACAGATATCAACAATCGTATTTAAAGCCGCCTGATGACTAATCTCAACCCCTTTAGGTTCACCGGTCGAGCCGGAAGTAAAGATAATATAAGCTAACGATTTATTATCTACTTTTACCGGTTCGGCTAATGGTTTTAAATCCATAGCAAATAGAGGTGAAATAAATTCAAATTGACTGTCTTCAAATAAGGGTTGATTGCAAAGAACTAGGCGAATTTCGGCAGTATTAAAAATCTTTTGCTGACGCGAAGTGGGTTGTGTAGTCGATACGGGCACATAAGCACCGCCAGCAGCTAATACCCCCAATACCGCCATGATTTGCATGGGTCCACGAGGCAGTGAAACGGCGACAGGCTCCCCAGTTTTTAATCCTTTACTGACTAACAGGCTGGCTATTTTAAGAGCTTGTGTTGTTAACTCTTTATAAGAAATCCCTTGTTCATTGTATATCAAAGCAATTGACGTTGGATTGGCTTTGGCATACGCAAAGATTGGCTCAATTAGAGTGGTGGAGGGTAAAGGCGCAGTAACGGTGTTAATCTGATTTCTAATTAACTGTTGTGCAGTAGGTAATACCTGAAATGGTGATTGCTGCCAAGCATTAGAGTCTTCACTTAAAGCTATTAACAACTGACAGTATGCATCAAACATGACATCCATTAAACCATTAGGAAAGAGCTCTTCGACACTATCCCAAGCCAGAAGTAGACCATCATTGATTTCATAAACTTGATGATCTAACCAAACTTGTGGTGTTTGTGAAATCATATAATGCAGCTCACCTAACGTTTGCGAGGTTGCCATATCCAGTAGCGGTGTACCGAGATTACATGCAAATACCACTGGCGCAATAATACTTTGTTGGTTATTGAATCGTGCCATTTCTCTTTGTATTTCTACTGCAGAGTAAGTGGAATAGGCAACATTTTTATGAAATTGTTGTTGAAGCTGAATGGCTTGTTCAGCAAAGCTTTGTGATTGGCTATAGTCACAATCTAATAATAATAAATTGGTAAAATCCGCTACGACATGTTCAATATCAAGCTCTTCTACATTACGGTCAAATAAGGGGATATTAAGTAAAAAGTTTGTATGATTACTCCAACGAGCTAACACATAACCATAGGCACAGGCCAGAGTCATGGCGGGGGTTATTTTATGTTTAGCAGCTTGTTGTTTGAGATTTTGCCATTGATTATGGTTAAGAACAAAAGTGCGCCTAGTAAACTCTGGTTTAGTTATTTGTTTACTGAGAACGGGTAATTGTGGCCCTACAGGTAATTCTTTTAAACGTTGATTCCAATAGTTTTTAGATGTTGGGTAATTAGCTTGTTTGCGTTGTTGTTCTTTTGCTAGATATTGGGCAAAATTCCAATCATTAGGAGCTTTTAAAGGGAGTTCTTGCCTATAAAGTTGTGCTAAATCTCTTAAAATAATATTTAAACTTTGTACATCGGCCACAAGTAAATCAACATCGAAATGAAGTCTGGATTTACTGTTAGCTAATAACGAAAGTTCAAGACCTATAACTTGGCCATGCTCAATTGCTAATTTACGATGGGAAAGTCGTTTCCGAATTTCTGCTAAACGTTGTGTACATTGTTCAGCAGTTAGTTCTCGTAGATCGTGTACTATTAATGGAGCATTATTATTAGCTGCTTTGATTTGTTGTTGGCCATTTTCAGTAAAGCTTGCTCTTAGCATCGGGTGATGTTGAATTAATTGGCTAAATGCTAAATTTAATTGTTCTGGATTATTAAGGTGACCATCAATTTCTAAATAAGCATGGCAGGCAACTCCACCTAGTTCTCTATTATCATCACGACCAATCCAATAAGCATATTGAACATCGGTTAAAGGAAATGGTTCATTTTTAACTTGATCTATCGCAGTCGCTGAACTGGTAACAGAGCTAATCTCACTAAAAGACTTTAATAATAATGTTTGCCATTGTTGTAAGGTTGGATGCTCTATTAGTTCAGCAAAGGTGATATTATAGCCAGATTTACGCCATTGACTAACCAAACGCATAATATGTAATGAGTCGAGTCCACTTTCAATGAGGTTGTCCGTGTCTTTAATTTCACCTGTTCCTTGTGGTAATAATTTCTTTATTTGATCATAAATTTCGTCATAACTAATATCCGTTACTGATAGAGACATCATTATCCCTCCATCCCCGTCACTGGTTGTTGTTCTCTAACCACTAAATAGCGTGATATGCAACTAAGCTTTTCGATGGTTTCTTCTAGTTCTCGTTCAGGTAATGATTGATCAATAATGCCAGCACCTGCTTGCAACCAAACTTGTCCGTTTTGTTGATAAAGACTTCGCAATACAAGAGCTGCATCTAAACTACCATTGCTATCAACAATCATTACGCTACCACTATAAGCCCCGCGTTTGTTTGCCTCATGATGTCGAATGGCGGCTAAAGCTTCACGTTTGGGTATACCAGATGCAGTTACAGCAGGAAAGAGTGATTTAAAAGCATGCCAAGAAGTTAATTCAGGTTTTAATTTACCTGTAACACGTGACGCTAGGTGTTGTACTGTGCCACGCTTGGAAACGGTCATAAATTGTGGAATAACAACAGAGTGTTTTTCGCATACACGTTCTAATTCTTCAAAAGCAAGTTTTACAGATACGGCATGTTCGGCGATTTCTTTTGTATCATTAATTAACTCGTCATAAAGTTTTGCTGACTGTTCTGGATCATCTTGTTTTAAGGCTCTAGTGCCGGCTAAAGGTTGAGTGCTTACTATGCGTTCTTTATTAACTTCTAATACTGTTTCTGGGCTAAAACCAATTAGTTTTAGATCATTAAAATTAAGTACAAAAGAGCGAGCAGGGGTATTATGTTTTCGACCAAGTTGATAGCTGGCCACAAGATCAATATCAGCCGGAATCGGAACTTTTCGGGATAAAATAATCTTTTGGTATTGGCCTGCTTTAATTTCATTAACTGCGATTGCTACTTTTTCTTTATAAAGTTCAGCATTAGTTGAACGAATGATCGCTTCATTTTCTTTGAACGTATTATTAATTTTTGGATCGGTATGATTAAGTTGATCTAACTTTGTTACAACAGCATGCAGTTGTTGTAAGCCTTCCTCTGTTATACTTCTAAGTAATGCTTGGTTATGAGTAAATCTAACTTCTTGGCTAGGAATAAATAGTTGTAATAATGTTTCATCATTATTACTTATATAATCTGGATCGTGGAAGATATGAGCTAATTCAAATTTACTCGCACCATAAGCACGCCAATCGGCAATGGGTAAAGAAGCTAATGCCGCATTAATATTGTCTATAATCTCAGCTTGGTCCCAATACTGTTGTTGTTGGTTATAACAAATGATCGCTTTGTCTGCAGAAACGGTAAGTTGTGCAATATTACCTAAACCAACAGACCATTCACCATTATGCTCATAGACTGCATATTGTTCATTTAGTTTTTCGTTAATCAACGCAACAGCAAGATCTAATGGCTGATTATTAATGCTAATTAATTGTTCAAAGTAAGTTTGTTGTTGATTATTTATCATTTGTTGTTCACCTATAATAGATAAGCTGCGTTTGTCAATTTTTCCTACAGAGGTTAATGGCCATTTAGTCAAGTGTTCTAATTGATCAGGCAATTTGTAAAAAGCTATACCTTGTTGTTTAAGAAAATTTCTAACATCGCTTAAAGTTATTTGTTTATTAGAGGAAATAATGAAAGCACAACTTCGCTCTCCTAACCGACTATCTTTAACGGGTACTACGGCACAGCTTTCTATAGATGGGTACTCAATAAGCTTTTGTTCTATTTCTGCTGCCGCAATTTTTTCACCTGCACGATTGATCTGTTCTTTGATACGTCCTTCAACAATCACATTACCTGTGCTGGTAAATTTCACTAAATCCCCCATACGGTAATAATTATCTTTGGTAAAACTCGTTTTATTTTGTTCGGTTGCTCGATAATAACCATGAATGGTATAAGGGCCTTTGGTAATCATTTCCCCAGTAGCACCGATTGTTAAAGGTTGATCATTTTCATCAACGATTAATACTTGATCGTGGGGAGAAATAGGACGGCCTTGAGTATTGAAAATAACTTCATCACTATCATCCAATCGGGTACAGCAAATCAGACCTTCAGCGGTACCAAATACTTGTTGCAGTTGACAATGCATAGCTTGTTTAATTTGTTTTGCAATACTTGCTTCTAATCGAGAGCCTCCTATTTGAATCAGTTTCAAGCTAGTAATATTAGTGTCATCCCATTCCCTTGCATTAGCCCATAATTGCGCAAGGGGAGGAACAAGAGCCGTAATGGTAACTTTGTGTTGTTTAATCAGATTGAAACCTTCATCAAAACTGGTTGTTTTACTCAGTACTACGCATCCCCCTTTTGATAAAACACCCAATAAACCAGGGCAAGATAAAGAGAAGTTATGAGCAATGGGGAGTACGTTAAGATAAACGCTATTGCAATCAATCTTACAAATTTCCGCCATAGCTCTCGCGTTATAACAGTAGTCAGCATGTGTACGAGGAATTAGTTTAGGTGTGCCTGTTGTACCGCCAGATAATAGTAAAATAGCAGGATCTAAGTAATGAGGCTCACTAACTGTGAAAGGCGTAGAGTGATAATATTGACTTAACGTAAAGTCTGGATCTTGTTCATTATCAATGTTGATCACTCTAGTATTAGCAAAGTGAGTAGTGATATCATCAATCAAGGGTTGGTAATGAGTACCTAAAAATCGATTAGGTACAATATAAAGTTTGGGTTCAGCTAATTTACATAAGGCGTGAATGTCTTGCTGCCTTTGTGATGGCATAGCTAAGATAGGTAATGCCCCTAACCGAATTAAGGCAAAAAAGCTAATTATAAAACCGATACAATTAGGTAATTGCAATAAAACACGATCGTTAGGGCGTACCTTAAGATGATAAAATCCCGCTGCCAATAACTCTATTTGTTGATTGAGCTGTTGATAAGTAAGTTTTTTATTACCAGAAATAATCGCTATATTATTACTATAGCATTTACACCAATTATTGAGTTCAGCACCAATTGATAGTTTGTGCCAATATCCCAGTTCTAAATATTTCTTTTGTTCTTCTATACTCCAAGTTGCTGTTTCAGAATTTGTCATTGCATTAACCTTGTTTAGTAAGTCATAATTTAATTAAACTTCCATTCGATTATGCTAATTAATATATTTATAAATAAGAATGATTATCATTCATAAGTTAAACGTTTAATTTAAAAACTTCTCCCCTTATCGGTTAAAAATAACCCTATCAGATTTATTTTTTTAGAATTTTTCTAACCTTTATAGATAACTATTTATTTTTTAACAAATAAAAAATTATGAGATGATTTAATAAATAAGAAATTTTTTGATCGGGGTGATGTTGATTTGTTTAATGTGTTTACTATCTGTTTAAAATTGAGTGACCAGCAAAAGTTCTTTATTTTTAATAATAGACTATGCATAAGAAGTTTTGCGCATTAACTTTGGTCATGCCGAGTAACAAAGGTTGAACAAAGTGAGTTGAAGTGAATCTTTATTAGTGTGTGGCTAATTTAGGACTATAAGAGATAAAAACGAAATTGAGTTCCAAATAAGCTGATCAAACTTCAGCTTGATATCATCGTTTTCATAGAAGTTGCTTCAAGTACACATAAAGTTTCTGATTATTAAAATACTGGGGGTAAACATAATGGTAGGTATTATATCTTTGTGTTGGATATTTAGGTTACAAAGTCTGCTTATAAAACGCCATAATGATAAATAACATTAGCAACATCCCAAGATAAACAGGTATATATTGAAAAATTATTGATATTGATTAGGGGGAGTTTGCTAATAGTATTTTTTAAAGCTCTATATTTATCAAATAATAATAGATTTAAGTTTTTTTCTACCTTTCGGCGTAATTGTCAATTCTCGATTATTATCATTTTGTTTAAACCATTCTTGTTGTAGCATTGATTGAAGCAATGAAGCTCCTAATGGGCCTCCAATATGATCTCTATGTTCAGAAAAATCGATACAGCGCTTTCCAACAAAAGCTGTATTTAATACGTTAACTAATAATTTATGTTCATTAAAAAAATCTTTACCATTCTCGGTAACCTCAAAAAAATTATTTTGTATATCAATAAATCCATTATTAATAAATGACTGGGTTAGCGCAACAGACCATGAACCGGCTAAATGTTTATAGCATGTTCTTGCCTCTTTAAATTTTTCATTAGTTTTGACATTGGGTAAAAATAAACAATCTTTAGGGGGAATAACTTTAAAAGTTGATTCAATAAACATTGCTGTATCTTGATTTTTTATTTCATAGTAGCGATGTTTACCACACGTTCGGTGTTCGATAAGTTCAACATCTTCTAATTTTTTTAAATGAAAACGAGTAGCTTGTGGTGACAAATTCAATCGATTTGCTAACCAAGAGGCTGAAAGAGCTCTGCCATTCATTAATTCAGTAATAATTATAACTCTATTAAAGTCAGACATTGCATCCGAAAATCGTATTAAATCCTCACAATATTATTTATTCACTCTTAAGAATCTCCCCAAAAGATCAATGATGTTGCTAATTATTATTCAATCTGAAATAAATTAAACAGAACATATTAATACTCTTTTTAGATAACTTGTTTAAATTTATTTTTAAACATAACCCTTAAAAAGTAAATAAGCTAATCAAATAGTTTTTCCACAAAAACAAGAGAGAAAAGGCATTAAATCTATAGAAAAATCAATATCCAATTATTGCAACTTCTGACGGTTGGTTACGGGTAAAATCACTTTCTTCTGTAGGAAGTCAGCTAATAGTTTAATTACATTAAGATAAGGCCTATAAATGACAAAAGTAGCAGATAGTTCTAAACCTATATTTTCAATTTATATTATATGTTGCTTAGGATTGTTTTTATCAACCCTAGATACCGGTATTATTAACTTAGCGCTCAATACATTTTTTATCAATTTTGACGTTTCTTTGGAATATATCGGATTATCTGTTACTTTATATTTATTATTTTTAATTATTTTTCTCATTCCTAGCGGTTGGCTTGGTGACTTTTGGGGACAAAAAACAGCCTTAACACTGGGTTTCTTGCTTTTTGGTGTAACCTCATTGATTGCTGGATTTTCAGAGTCTGCAAATCAGCTTATTCTATCAAGATGTGGACAAGGAATAGGTGCTGCATTATTGCAAGCAAATTGTCTGGGATTGGCTGGTTTACAATCAAGTAAACAGAAAATAAGATTAAATTCTTTCATAATGTTGGCGATAAGTTTAGGCCCAATTTTAGGGCCTTCTTTAGGCGGTGTTATTTTAAAATTATGGGGATGGCAATTATTGTTTCTGATAAATGTTCCCTTGTGTGTTGTGGGTTGTTTTTTTTGTTTGAAAATAAATAATGAAGTAAACAGACTAAAGAGAAAGACTTTCGATTTAAAAGGAATAATACTATTTTTCATAATGTTAGTCGGTTGTGTTTCTCTTATTTATTCTAATAGTTTAAATCTGTCGTTAGTTGAAACAAATTTCATTGTTATTTCTACTTTAATCATATTTTTATTATTTTGGAGGATAGAGTCAAAATGCTCCAATCCTTTTTTCCCCGTTAAATTATTATTAACCTCGTCAATTAGATACATTTCAATTGGCAGTTTGGTATTTGGGGTCACCGCGGGCATTATATTTTCGGCATCACCTATTATATTTATTAGAGAAACTAGTTATTCTATTGACGATGTAGGATTAATTTGTACAGCTTCACCCATTGGCGTTATTTTAAGTGTGTTTGTAAAAAAAGTAATAAATTCAGATTATGAAAAAATTATACTAATTTATGCTTTACCGCTTATGCTATCTGGTTTTGCCTTGCTTTTCTTTGTTAGTTTCAATATTTCAGTCTTTAATTATGTTATAGCTGCTTTGTGCTACGGATTAGGTGGCGGACTGTTTCAAAGTTCATTAATTCAGATAGCGATGGATCAAAAAAAAGATAAACAATCATCAATTGGAGGCTTGTTAAGGCTTTTTCAAAATGGAGGAATTATTATTGGATCAGCAAGTTCTTTAGCTTTGTTAGAAATAGATATTTCTCCTTTAGAGTACATTTCTACCTATCAAAAATTATGGGGCATCACTTTTAGTGTACTCTCTATCATGTCGGTATATTCATATTTTTCTTTATTTAAAATGAAAAATAAATAAAATTTCAATTTATTTGAATTGGATAGTTATACGTTTTTTTATACCACTTACCAACATATGCAGTGATTATTTGTGAATTTAAGTATTTTCTAACATCGATATAATAATATGGCAATCAGATTGATATAGAATAAAACCATATATAGGCGTTTTATTTGACTATTTTTAAGAAAATGCGAGACATTAGCTTAGCAGAATTACAAAAAAGATCTGGACGAATGGTAAGATTATTACAATAATAATCTTACCATTAAGGAGAAAAACATCGAATAATAGGGATTAGCTATGGCATTCAATGAAGACACGCGCGTTAAAATTCCAACCATTCTGCATTTGGTTCGTTTAGGGTATCAGTATTTATCACTCAAAACACAGCAGTGGGATATTAAGACCAATATTTTTCCTGAGTTATTCTTTCAAGCGATTGCAAAAATTAATCCTAATCTAGAGCAAGATGATGTCAGGCGATTACTGGAAGAAGTAAAATTAACGTTAGATAATGAGGATTTAGGTAAAGCCTTTTATGAAAAATTAACAGCGAGTTCAGGCACAAAACTTATCGATTTCGAGTGTTTTAATAACAACAGCTTTCATGTGGTGACTGAGCTAACCTACAAAAATGGTGATGAAGAATTTAGACCCGATATAACGTTACTAATTAATGGTATGCCGTTAGTCTTTATTGAAGTAAAAAAACCAAATAATCCTGAAGGAATATTAGCTGAACGTGATCGAATTAATAAACGCTTTCAAAATAAAAAGTTTAAGCGCTTTATAAATATAACTCAGTTTATGATCTTTTCTAATAACATGGAATATGAAGATGGCGCAGTCCAACCACTACAAGGCGCTTTCTATGCTAGTGCCTCTTATGGCGAGCCTATTTTTAACTACTTTAGAGAAGAACAAACATTGATTTTATCTGAGCTCTCTAAGCCGTTGGATGAGCAAAAAGAGTTAGAAATTCTCAAAGATAATAACAAAGAGACGCTTCGAAGCAGTAATGAGTTTCAGATTAATAAAAATGAGTTTAGGCCAACAAATCGTATTTGTACTTCATTATTAAGCAAAGACAGATTAGCTTTTATTTTACGCTATGCGCTTACTTATGTGGCAGAAACACAAGGGCTTGAAAAGCACATAATGCGTTACCCCCAAATTTTTGCAACGAAAGCGATTGAGGAAAAACTTAATGAGGGTATTAAAAAAGGCATTATTTGGCACACCCAAGGTAGCGGTAAAACAGCCTTGGCCTATTATAATGTGAGGTTCTTAACCGATCATTTTCAGCAAAAGCAGATTATTCCTAAGTTTTATTTTATTGTGGATCGGATCGATCTACTTACTCAAGCACAGCGAGAATTTACCTGTCGTGGCTTAACTGTTTATACCATTGATTCGCGTGAGGCATTTAGTCAAGATATTAAAGCCACTAAAGCGATTCATAATAATACCGGTAAGCCCGAAATTACCGTGGTCAACATTCAAAAATTTAAGGATGACCCCGATGTTGTCTCAACGAACGATTATGATGTCACTATTCAACGGGTATATTTTTTAGATGAGGTACACCGTAGCTATAACCCCAAAGGTAGCTTTTTAGCCAATCTTGAGCAATCAGACCGTAACGCGATTAAAATTGGTTTAACTGGTACGCCATTATTGGGAACAGACTATAACTCGCGCCAATTATTTGGTGATTACATTCATAAATACTTCTATAACGCCTCAATTGCCGATGGCTACACCCTAAGGCTAATACGTGAAGAAATCGCCACTCACTACAAAATGGCTTTACAAAAAGCCTTGGAGGAAGCAGAGATTCAACAAGGCGATGTAGATAAAAAATTTATTTATGCCCACCCTAGCTTTGTTGAACCTATGTTGGATTATATTGTTAATGATTTTGAAAAAAGCAGAGTCGCCCTTGCTGACCCCACTATTGGTGCAATGGTCATCTGTGACAGCGCGGAACAAGCCAAGCAACTCTTTAAGCTATTTAATGACCATCACCCTCAAAATAACCAGCTACTTAACCAAGCAGCGGCTAAGGATAGCGAACTGACTCTATTAAAAGTAGCAGAACCAATTACAACCTATACTGTTAAGCGTAAGCAAGAGAACAAAGTTAAAACAGCTGCGTTAATTTTACACGATGTAGGCACAAAACAACAGCGTAAAGACTGGGTTGAAGACTTTAAAGCAGGCAAAATAGATGTGCTCTTTGTATTTAACATGCTATTAACAGGCTTTGATGCCAGACGATTAAAAAAGCTCTATTTAGGGCGTGTAATCCGTTCTCATAATCTATTGCAAGCTCTAACGCGGGTAAATCGGCCTTATAAAGATTTTCGTTATGGTTACGTGGTCGATTTTGCTGATATTCGCAAAGAGTTTGATGCTACCAATAAAGCTTATTTCGAAGAACTACAAGACGAGCTGGGTGACGAAATAGAGAGCTACTCACAGCTATTTAAATCGCAACAAGAAATTCAGCAAGAAATCGAACAGATTAAAGATGCACTATTTAAATACGATATCATCAATGCTGAAATTTTTTCACAGCAAATTAATGAAATCCACAATCGTGAAACTATTTTAGAGCTTAAAAAAGCCTTAGCTAATGCCAAGAGTCTATACAACCTTATTCGCCTACAAGGTGAGTCTAACTTTTTAGAACAACTCGATTTTAATAAGCTTAATCTACTTTATCGTGAAGCGACTAATCGGCTTAATCTACTCAACTTAAAAGAAAACCTAGAAAAAGGCACAGAAAATACTAACCTATTAAATATTGCCTTAGAAGATATTATCTTTGAGTTTATTAAAGTGGGGGAGGAAGAACTACAACTGGCAGATGATTTTCAGCAAACACTCAGACGTACCCGTGAGGCGCTGAACACTAATTTTGACCAAGATGACCCTGAATTTATCACCTTAAAAGAAGAACTGGAACGGCTATTTAAGAAAAAGAACTTGAGTGCAATCAACCAAATAGAAATGAAAGCCAATACCGAGATACTCAATAAAATTTATGGGCGTGTTAAAATATTAAATAGAGAAAATAATTTGCTTCGCCAAAAATACTCAGGTGATGTAAAATACGCCCGCATTCATAAACGCTTAACAGAAAAAAACGAAATGAGCGCGAATGAACGTAAAATTTTCGAAGCATTAAATGGTGTAAAACACGATATCGACGAGCAAGTATTACAAAACTTACAACTTCTAAAAAATGAAGGGTATTTTAAACAAATTACTATGCCAACGGTCATTAACCATTTTATGACAAAACAACAGATTAAATTAAAT
This sequence comes from Gilliamella sp. W8136, assembly GCF_016101285.1. NCBI lineage: Bacteria > Pseudomonadati > Pseudomonadota > Gammaproteobacteria > Orbales > Orbaceae > Gilliamella > Gilliamella sp. W8136. The sequence goes on along the minus strand of NZ_JACFQU010000028.1, from coordinate 3,435 downwards.
CCTACTATCTCTCATTGTATTAATGAGCTGGTGGTTAAAGAATACCTTAAAGAATTTACTAACGGAGCTCCTTAGTGGTAGTTGAACTTTCCTTTCAAGAACAAACTAGAACCTTAATTGACGATCTAAAAGCTATTTGTGCTAACTATGGCCTAGGTAACGATGGCAACGAATTTAAAATCATCACCCAAGCTTTTCTCTATAAGTTTTTAAACGACCAATTTGCTTCAGCAGTTAAAAAAACGCAACCTCACATAGCTAAAGCCGATAAGTGGGAAGAAGTATTGACCTCAATGGAGTGTGAACAATACGAAATGCTCTTGTTGAGTTTACCGGCGGGGATTGCGCATTTAAAGCCTGTGCACTTTATTGGCTATTTGTTTAATAGCCAAAATCAAGAAAATTTTGCTCAAACCTTTGATGATACACTAATCGACATCGCCAGTAGCAATACCGACGTATTCTCCATTAAAACTGAAGGCGGGGCTAAGGTAGTTTTGTTTGATCGCGTAAGCAACTTTATTGCCGACGAGAGCAAAAAAGATGACTTTTGTCGTGCTATCATTAACAAGCTGGTAGGCTTTAGCTTTGAACATATTTTCTCAAAAGGCTTTGATTTTTACGCTACTATTTTTGAATACCTTATCAAAGACTATAACAGCAACAGTGGTGGTAAATATGCCGAATATTACACCCCTCATGCTGTAGCCCGTATTATGGCGGCGGTACTAGTACCTGTTGAACAACGAGGTAAAGTGAATAACGTTAGCTGTTATGACCCTTCGGCGGGTTCTGGCACTTTATTAATGAACGTAGCCCATGCTATTGGTGAAGCCAGATGTAGCATCTATACCCAAGATATCTCACAAAAGTCGTCTAATTTATTACGTTTAAACTTGATTTTGAATAATCTTGTACATTCTATTCCTAATGTGATACAGGGTAATACTATATTGCACCCATATCATAAAGAAAGCAATCAACTAAAACATTTTGATTATATTGTGTCTAATCCACCCTTTAAGCTGGATTTTAGCGACTACCGCGATGACTTAGATACCAAAGCTAATAAAGACCGTTTTTTTGCAGGTATTCCAAAAATCAAAGCTAAAGATAAGGACAAGATGGAGATTTACCAATTGTTCTTACAGCATATTATCACTTCCTTAAAACCAACAGGTAAAGCAGCAGTAGTCGTGCCCACAGGCTTTATTACTGCTCAATCAGGCATTGATAAAAAAATTCGTGAATATTTGGTGAATAATAAAATACTGGCCGGCGTAGTCTCCATGCCTAGTAATATTTTTGCCACCACTGGCACCAATGTCTCGATTATCTTTATTGATGCTACCAATAAAGATAAGGTGGTTTTAATTGATGCCTCCAATCTTGGTGAAAAAGTGAAAGATGGCAAAAACCAAAAAACTATACTTACCCCAACCGAAGAACAACAAATTATCGAAGCCTTCAACCAAAAACAAGCACACGAAGATTTTTCTGTCGTGGTGAGTTATGAGGACATTATTAACAAAAACTACTCTTTAAGCTCCGGACAATATTTTGATGTAAAAATTGAGTACGCGGATATTACCCCCGAAGAGTTTTCTGCCAAAATGCAAAGCTATACTCAAAACCTTGAAGAGCTATTTAAAGAGTCTCATACGTTAGAAGAAGAAATTAAAAAGCAGTTGGTGGGGTTGAAGTATGAAAGATTTTAATGAGCTGACATTAGCAGATGTAGCTTTGAATGAAAAAGGTTCTATAATTTCAGGGCCTTTTGGAAGTAATATTAGTAGTAAATTTTTTGTTAAACAAGGTGTTCCTGTTATTCGTGGTAATAATTTAACTATAAACAATAAATCTAAATTTATAGATTCAGATTTTGTGTATGTTAGTAAGGAAAAAGCAAAAGAGTTAAACTGCTTTGCTATTTGTGAAGATATTATTTTTACTGCTGCGGGTACTATTGGACAAGTTGGTATTATAGAGAAAAACTCTAAATATCAAAGTTATGTCATTTCAAATAAGCAAATGAGAGTAAGATTAGATAAAAGAAAGGTGAACCCATACTACGTATACTATTGGCTTTCTAGCTCATGGGTTACTAAAGGATTAATAAAGAAAAATACGGGCAGCACTGTTCCTCTAATTAACTTGGGCATAATTAAATCAATTAAAATTAATTTACCTAAAGAAAGATACCTACAAGACAATATTGCTAATTTATTAAATAATCTAGACAAAAAAATCGAACTAAACAACCGCATCAATACTGAATTAGAAGCCATGGCAAAAACCTTGTATGATTATTGGTTTGTGCAGTTTGATTTTCCTAATGAGGAAGGAAAACCCTATAAAAGCTCAGGCGGTAAGATGGTTTATAACAACATCTTAAAACGTGAAATACCTGAGGGGTGGGAGACAAATACTATAGCCCAAGTCTTTTCTACTAGTCTAGGTGGAACCCCATCAACGCATAATAAAGATTATTGGCATAATGCAGATATTCATTGGATTAGTTCAGCTGAGACTACTTTTTTTCCAATAATATCTTCTGAACAAAAAATTACACTAAAAGGTTTAGAACATTCTGCTGCTTGCTTATTACCTAAAGGAACAGTAGTTATATCCATTGTTCGATACATTAGACCTTCTATACTTGGGGTAGATGCTGCAACTAACCAATCAGTAGTTGGTATTAAAGAGACAGATATTTTTAAAAGTTCTTTTATTTATCCTTATCTTTGTGGTGAAGTTCCTAAGTTTATGGCGTTAAGAACAGGTGCTCAACAACCTCATATAAATAAGAAAGTCATTGATGATAATATAATAATAATTCCAATAAATAGCGTTTTAGAATTGTATTATAAAATAGCAAATCCAATTTTTGACAAGATCATGACAGTAGCATTTGAAAATAAACATCTCATAGAGCTAAGAGATTTTCTTCTTCCCATGCTAATGAATGGTCAAGTCATCGTGAAATAACAGCACTCGCTTTAGTTTGGCTAAAGCGAGTATTATCAAGGTTAACATTTGAGTATTATAACGGTTGACTAAACTTAATCCTTGTCTTGATAATCCAATTTAGTCGTCCTAAATGTCCCTAACTGAGCCTTACGAATGATCTTAAATAAATACCTCGCAGGATTATGAATGTTTTGCGACAAACAGCGTGTGCTTGTTACTCATGCAACAATAACGGTTGAGTCGACAAAGGCTGAGCTGACAATTTCGCCTAAATTTAGTGTTTAGGATAATCTAACTCATCGAGATCTGTAGATAACGTCGAACGAATCCGATGCTCTGTTAAATGCCCATAATATCTAATCGTTTCACCTCATAATTCATGATCCTCGCCAAAATATTAGACAGTGCCCACCTCTATCATTTTTTCATTTTGGTAATATTGTTGTTCATATTGTTCAGGTGATA
>NZ_JACFQU010000027.1:0-21254 GCF_016101285.1 Gilliamella sp. W8136 | reverse complement strand
GTGAAACGCCGAAGTGCCGATGGTAGTGTGGGTATTACCCATGTGAGAGTAGGGAGCCGCCAGACTTTTAAATATAGAGAGAGAGAGCCCAGCAGGAATGCTGGGCTTTTTTGCATATAGAGATTATAAAACTGACTAAAATTTATATAAGATGCTATGTTTAGTATATAACTAAATAATTATAGTCATATAATTTTTATATAAAGCCTTATCATAAAAATCAACGTTATCTTAAACATCATACATAACCTTAAATATTTCTTATAAGTATCATTATTTTAACTATATTAATGGTATGTAGTTCTATTCTATTGAAAACTAAAATTTGTTTTTTACTAAAACTATATTGGTATTCAATGAAAATACATATAACATATTCGTCAGTGATGATAAGGAATTTATATGGATTTATTGGAATTACGCGAACAGTATAGAAGTGGTAAACGATACAAATATATATACTTTTGGGGACATGTAGAAAAGCAACTTTCTATCATAACAAAGAGTTGTTTTAGCCAATGGTATCCAAGTCGTTTTGAGGTTGATAATATTTACTATGCAACAGCAGAACATTATATGATGGCTGAGAAAGCAAGATTATTTGGTGATGAGCAAATATTATCAAAAATACTTACTGCTAATTCACCTGGATTAGCAAAAGCATTAGGGCGTCAAGTAAAAGGCTTCATACCGGATATTTGGGATGCACACTGTTTAAATATAGTCATAAATGGTAATTTTGCAAAGTTTTCACAGAATCCAAAGTTAACTGATTTTATATTATCAACCAAACAAAGAATATTAGTAGAAGCAAGCCCCGTCGATAAAATATGGGGGATAGGCTTGTCTATGGATGATCCTAATATTGATAATCCGTTAATGTGGCGTGGAAAAAATTTGCTTGGATTTGCTTTAATGAATGTTCGACAACAGTTACAAGAAAAATTATGAAATTATTTAACTAATCTTGGATAAGAAGCAATATTCTGCTAATAAATATTGCTTCTTGATTTATTAACCTAATAATAAGGCATCGTCAGTTACTTTTTCACCACGAGTTTTTTCAAACATAGCGAGCAAATCGTTTACTGTTAGCTTTGAACGTTGTTCTCCAGAAACATCAAGTACGACCTGACCTTGATGAAGCATTACTGTTCTATTACCGTACTCTAATGCTTGTTTCATAGAATGGGTAACCATCATGGTGGTTAGATGATTTTGAGAAACAATTTCATCGGTTAGGTCTAAAACAAATTGTGCTGTTTTTGGATCGAGCGCTGCTGTGTGTTCATCAAGTAATAATATCTTGGATGGTTGTAATGTTGACATGAGTAGACTGACGGCTTGTCTTTGTCCACCAGAAAGCAATCCCATCATATCGGACAATCGATTTTCTAAACCTAAATTTAGCGTTGCTAGTTTTTCTTTAAATATTTCGCGTAACTTTTTATTTAAAGCAGGAGATAATGTAAAGCTATGACCCCGGTTATAAGCAATAGCAAGATTTTCTTCAATGGTTAAGTTTTCACAAGTCCCAACCATTGGGTCTTGAAATACTCGAGCAACTAAACCAGCCCTTTTCCATGCAGGCCATCGTGTTACATTTTTTCCATTAATAATGACACTGCCGGAGTCGGCAAGTAAATCACCACTAATTACATTGAGTAATGAGCTTTTTCCAGCTCCATTACTACCTATAATTGTAACAAATTCACCTTCGCTTATATTAAGATTTAATCCTCGTAATACATGATTTTCGATAGGTGTCCCTTGATTAAAAGTTAATTGTAATTCTCCAACTTTAATCATGCTTACTTCCTCTTTTCTTTGCGCGCTTTTTTAAATGGTTAGGTAAGACTAAAGCAAGTACTACCAAGATTGCTGTAATAAGATTTAAATCTTCGGTTCCAAAGCCAATCGCTTGTAAAAATTCATTATCGAGTGCAAATGCAATGAATAAGCGATATAAAATCGCACCAAAAATAACCGCCAGCATAACAGCCCAAATACGCTTAGTTGGAAAAATACTTTCACCAATAATAATCGATGCAAGCCCTGTAACGATCGTGCCCACGCCAATAGTAAGATCTGCACCACCTTGCATTTGTACAAATAATGATCCACCAAGAGCGATTAAACCATTTGATATTGCCATGCCAAGAATCGTAATACCACCTGTTGGAATACCTTGAGATTTTGCCATTCGTTGGTTGGTTCCTGTTGCTCTTAAAGCTAAGCCCATCTTAGTATTTAAAAAGAGATTTAGTAATAACCAAAATAAAATTACAAAACCTAATATTATAAGAGGTAGTACAATATATTGGTTACTATAATCTTCAGCAACAAATGGTGAAAATATTGTTTTGGCATTAAGCAAAGAAAGATTAGGCGAACCAGCCAATCTTGGTGTTTCGTCCATAATATAAGGTCCAATACCTAATATTCTTAAATTGATAGAATAAAGTCCTATCATGACAATAATACTTGAAAGTAGTTGTAGTATATTGAGTTTAACATACAATATTCCAGTCATTGCTCCAGCAATACAACCTGCAATCATACCTAACAATGTTGCTATCCATGGATCAATACCTACGTAAATACATAGACCACAAATAGCCCCTCCAAGTGGAAAACTTGCATCAGCGGTAAGATCCGGAAAATCGAGTAAACGGAATGAGATAAAAACACCTAAACTAACCAGTGCATAAATAAGTCCAATTCCAGAAGAACTTAATAAAAATTCAAAAGACATGAAAACATCCACTAAAAATTAACCGCCAAAATGGCGGTTTAGTTATCAAAAGTTACAATTATTTTTCAACAATTTTGGCTGCTGATTTTAATACATCTTCAGATAAAGTAATACCTTGGCGTTCAGCAGCTTTTTTATTAATTGTCAATTGAGTAATATTACCAACTTGTGGTGGAATATCCCCCGGTTTTTCGCCATTAAGTATACGAATAACTATTTTACCAGCTTGGCGACCAAGATCATAATAACTCATTCCTAAAGCTGCAATTGCACCACGTTCGGCTGATTCAGGATTTGATGCAACAAGAGGAATTTTACTTTCATTAGCAATTTTAGCTAAAGCTTCATAAGATGAAACAACGTTATTATCGGTAGTCGTATAAATCATATCAACCTTACCTTTTAAACTTCTTGCAGCTGTTGATATATCAGAGGTTCGCTGTGCAGGAGCAGCGATAATTTTCATCCCTCTTTTTTCAAGTTCGATTTGCAATTGTTTTAATATAATCGTTGAATTAATTTCACTTGGACTATAAACATAACCAATATTTTTAGCATCAGGTTTAATTTTTAACATCATCTCAATTTGAGAATCTAGTGATAAGGCATCGGATACGCCTGTCACATTAGTTTTTGATGCATCCCAACTTGGTGTTAATTTAGCAGCCACAGGATCAGTAACAGCGGTAAAAACAATAGGAATAAGTTTTGTTGATGCAACTAAAGTTTGTGAACTTGGTGTTGCGATACCAACAATTACATCAGGTTTATTTGCTACAAATTTTTTCGCTATTTGAGCTGCATTTGCACTGCTACCTTGTGCACTGGCAAACTGAAATTTTAAATTTTCTCCAGCAATATAGCCATTATCTTTAAGTTCATCTTCAACACCTTTGCGTACATTATCTAGTGCTGGATGTTCAACAATGGCAGTAATGGCTACAAATTTTTGTTCGGCTTTTGTATCTGCGTAAGAATAAAATGCAGCGAACGGTAAACTGAGAATCATAAAAAGTTTTATAATATAATTACGCATAAAGTACTCCTGTACTGTTTTTTTTACAACCAAGCTAAATTTTGACTTACTATAAAGCAAAATTAAATATTTTTCCAGAATAAAAAAAGAACTCACAAGTGTAAATATTTCATTACACTGTGAGTAGTGATTGGGTATAAATAGGATATTATTTGTAATATCACACTTTGCTCATACCATTAAGCAAAAATATTTTATAATTTTTTAAAAAAAATCTTAATAAATTATTGTCCTATTATTTTGTAAGCCGATTGAATAATTTCAGGGGATAAATTTACTCCCTGTTTTTTTGCTGCGTCAGTATTAATTACAAGATGTAAGGTTTGTCCAAGTTCTGGGGCAATACTTCCAGGTTTTTCACCATTCAATATCCGAACAACAAACTTACCTGATTGGCGGCCAACATCATAATAGCTCATACCATAAGCAGCAACAGCTCCTCGTTCGATTGCATCAGGAAACGATGCTAAAAGGGGGATTTTATTTTCATTGGCAAATTTTACTAACGATTCATAAGCGGAAACAACATTATTATCTGTTGTTGTATAGATTAAATCTACTTTGCCTTTTAAAGTAATGGCTGCTGTTGAAATATCAGCAGTTCTTTGTGCGGGAACAGCAACAAGTGAAATATTTTGTTTGGATAAATGAATTTGTAGATTCTTTAGAACCACGGTAGAGTTAATCTCACCTGGACTATAAATATATCCTACAGATTTAACATTCGGCACAATTTTCTTCATAAAATCAATTTGAGGAATAATTTCTTGATAATCTGAAACTCCAGTAATATTTGTGCCCGTTGGTTGCCAGTTTTTAATTAATTTTGCAGCAACGGGATCGGTAATTCCTGCAAATATAATAGGGATTTGTTTGGTCGATGCTGCTATTGCTTGTGCGCTAGGAGTTGCAATGGCTACAATGGCATCAGGTTTTGTTGAAACAAATTGTCTAGCTATTTGAGCGGCAGTGGCACTACTTCCTTGCGCACTTTTATATTGTACCGTTAAGTTTTCGTTTAACTTATAGCCACTATCTATTAATTCATCTTTCACGCCATCACGGATTTGATCTAATGATGGATGTTCGATGATTGCTGTAATTGCTACATGTTTAATCTTATCAGCGAAACTAAACTGCGGGATAAATAGCATTATTATCAAAAAAATAAAGCGTTTCATAAAATACACTCATAAACTAGTACATTAGTTCAATTCTAACCTTATTAATATAAAATGTTAAGTTGTATTTTATTCAAATGATAAATATCGTTAATCAAGGCTCTCGTTTGCAAATAAAATTGATTATGAAATTAATAATATTGATAAAACTTAGTTTAAAACTATCACTGTCAATTAACACTGTTATTGCGCAAATATAAAAGGATTTATGCCACTTTTAGCAAATCCTTCCTCTTCTGTTTTGATATCTAAGATCAACGAAGCGATATCATCTGCAATAATTTCAATACGAGGATCTTTATCTTGATCTAGAATTTTTAGATAACTATGGCAAGCATCACAACATTCTGTTTTTGTTGCAGATAGCTCTTTATCCAGTGAAAAATACTGAATGTCTTGCATATTATCACAACAAGTACATTTTATTCGAGGTACGTACCATTCACTTTCACATAAGCTACAGTGTAAATAACGTAACCCATTGTTACTTCCAAGTTGAATAATACTGGCAACGGGCATACTATTACACACTGGGCATAACCAGTTTTTATCGGTACTCTCTGCGATAGCCTTACCTTTGATTTGACTTGCTAGCTGGCTATAGTAAACCGATAATGCAGACCAAATAAACATCGCTTCATTACCCTCTACACAATTAAATTCACCATTAATTAAATGGTTTGCTTTATCTTGTAGTTGTTCTGAACTATTTTGTCTGAGTTGTTCTATCACTAATCGAATTTGTTCTGTGGTTGCGGTAACTGAACTTAATAGGTCGCTTAAATATGTCTGCCAAAAAGTGGATAAAGTAAAGTTATATAAACTCAAAGGTGGGTGTTGACCATCAAGGATATTAGGTAAATCTATATTCAATGGTTTCTGTTTTACAATATTGGCTTGTACTTCAGCAATTGTGGCACAAAATTTCAAATATTCACTAAATGGACTACTTGTTGCCAGATCTTTTAAACGTTCCGCGCGATGAATATATAGTGTTTTCGGAGATGGATAAAAGAGTAGTGGAATTTGTCGAATAACTGAATTTGTTGTTTGTTGTTCGAGTTGCTCTTGTGGGATGATTTTTATACTCATTATTGATTACCGTTTACTATCGTTTTATCCATAATTTTTCATAATTAAATGTTATCGGTTAATTGAAATTAACGGATAACATTTATTTGATGTAATGAGTTATTACGCTGGTTTATGCTCTACTTTTGTTGTTTGTTCTGTTTCTGCTTGGGTATTAGCATTAAGTTCTTTCTGATATATTTTTGCCATTTCTTCTTCATACCATGCGGAATGGTTTTTACGAGCCCAAGCACGTGATACATAACCTGTTATCATGCCTTTAATTGATCCTTTAACCCAAAGAGCCATATAAGCATGGCCAATAGCGAGTAAAATTAATCCTATTGCAGCAAGCGAGTGGAAGAATATCGCGATACGGACAATTTGAACTGGAAAATAGTCAGAAACATACCTACGCCACATAATCATTCCAGTGATAAATAACACAGTTATCAGGCTCATAATACACCAGAATAAAAACTTCTGACCAACATTGTATTTACCAATTGGAATACCTTCTTCTTTACCCATAATTACGTGCTTAAAGTTCTTTATCCATATAATATCTGCTTTATTTGGAATATTATGGTGTGCAAGTTTCAGAAACATAAACATTAATAGTACGAACACAACACAGCCAATCATTGGGTGCAATGCTCTAACTAATTGAGGGGTTCCGAGTACTAAACCAAACAGTTTAATTGATGGAAAAAATAAAAATAGGCCAGATAGTGCAGTTAGAATAAAAAGACACACCATGCACCAATGGCAAAAGCGAACAATAAGTGGTGTTCTTAATATCATGTCTTTTTTATTCATGACGACTCTCCTGTTGTGCTGAATTAGTGCTATTTTTACGTTCAAAAATTGGTAATCCTAGACGTTTTCTAGCTTGTTTATCAGCTTCTTTTTCATGCTCTATATCTTCTTCATCAACTTCAATTGCACCAACACCCATATAATGGAATAGTAGGCCTCCAAATGTTGCAATGAATGCAGCTGCGGATAACGGTTTCCATGCACCTTTCCAGAATTTAACAATTTCACTAATGTGAGGATCTTTTGGTAAACCATGATATAGTTCTGGTTGATCTGCATGATGTAAAACATACATTACATGAGTACCGCCAACACCTTGAGGATCGTAAAGACCAGCGTGTTCAAAACCACGTTTTTTAAGATCCTCAATGCGATGTTCTGCATGACGAATCATATCTTGTTTTGTACCAAAATGTATTGCTCCCGTTGGACAAGTTTTGACACAGGCGGGCTCTTGTCCCACTGAAACGCGATCAACACATAATGTACATTTATACGAGTGATTATCTTCTTTACTGACTCGTGGAATATTAAATGGACAGCCAGCAATACAGTAACCGCAACCAATGCAGTGTTCTGATTGAAAATCTACAATACCATTTGCATATTGAATGATTGCACCTTCTGATGGGCAGGCTTTTAGACAACCTGGATCAGAACAGTGCATACAACCATCTTTACGAATCAGCCATTCAAATTTACCGTTCACTTCGACTTCTGAATAACGCATTACTGTCCAAGCTTTAGGCTCTAAGTCTGCTGGGTTATCATAAACACCAACAGTATGCCCGATTTCTGCACGTAGATCATTCCATTCGCTACATGCAACTTGGCAAGCTTTACAGCCGATGCAGGTAGTCACATCAATCAGTTTTGCCACTTCCTGTTGATAATCTCGAACTCGAGGAGCTGGAGTTAAAGCATTCGTTGCTGAGCGGCGGATAATATCTTGAGTTTGTAATGACATATCTTTTATTCTCCCTAACTTATGCCGCTGTAGTTACTTTTTCGATATTCACTAAGAAAGATTTGTATTCCGGTGTTTGCGAATTAGCATCACCTAAATGAGGGGTTAATTCGTTAACTAAAAATCCTTTCTTTGTCTGCCCAGTAAAACCCCATACGATTGGAATTCCAATAGTTTCAACTTCTTTACCATCAACGGTTAGTGTAGGAAGGCGCTTAGTCACAACCGCTTTTGCTTTTATGTAACCGCGGTATGACGTTACTTTAACGGTATCACCAAGTTTTATTCCTTTTTTATTTGCTAAATTCTCACTTAGCTCAATAAATTGTTCCGGTTGTGAAATAGCGGCCAACCTTGCATGTTGCGTCCAAAAATGGAAATGCTCTGTTATGCTGTAAGTTGTTCCGACATAAGGGAATTGGCTGGCATCTCCTAAGCGAGCCAAGTCTTCTTTAAATGCACGAGCTACCGGATTGTTGATCTGGTTAGGATGTAATGGGTTATTGGTAATTGGTGTTTCAAAAGGTTCATAATGTTCTGGGAATGGCCCATCGACTAACCGATTCAAACAAAATAGTCCGCCTAAACCATCATTATTCATAATGAAAGCTCCTGCGCCAGAACTTGGCGATAATGTTGCGGTGAAATCGGCAACGTCATTACCATCCCAACTTGAACCATTCCATTTTACTAAGACTCGTTTAGGATCCCATGGTTGACCATTTTTATCAGCAGAGGCGCGATTATAAAGTACGCGTCGATTCATTGGCCATGCCCAAGCCCAGCCAGCGTGAATACCTTTACCTGATGGATCGCTTGGATCGCGCCGAGCCATTAGGTTGCCTTGCTCTGTCCAAGAACCGCAGAATATCCAAATCCCTGATGATGTTGTACCGTCTGCTTTTAATTGAGAAAAACCACTTAATAATTGTCCTTTTTTAAGAATAATATTGCCATTAGCATCAGTCATATCTGCCAGTGCTCGGCCATTACACTCTTTTGCTAGCTCTTCAGCGGATGGCCCTTCAGGATCTTGATAATCCCATGTTAAATTATTAATTGGTTCGTGATAAGCACCACCTTCTTCTTCATAAAGTTCTTTAATTCTTAAATAAATGCGAGCAATAATCTCTGGGTCATAAAGTGCTTCATAAGGTGGTCTTGCTGCTGCCCAGTGCCATTGCAATAAACGTGATGAGTTAACGATTGTACCGTTTTCTTCAGCAAAACAGTTAGCAGGTAGTCTAAATACTTCGGTTTGAATTTTGCTTGGGTCTACATCATTTGATTCGCCATGATTTTTCCAAAATTCAGCCGTTTCTGTTGGCATTGGATCAATGTTAACCAGAAATTTTAGCTTAGATAATCCTTCACGAATGCTATTTTTATCTGGCAGCGCAGCAAGCGGGTTAAAACCTTGACAAATAAAGCCATTGGCTTGACCATCACGCATCATTTTGCTGAATCTTAAAACATCATAGGTTTTATCCCATTTCGGTAACCAATCAAATCCCCAATTATTATCAATAGTGGATTTATCACCATACATTGCTTTCATAAAGCTGACAAAAAATTTAGGATAATTCCCCCAGAAATTAACTTCATTAGGACCGAGTGGTTTTGGTGTTTTTTCATCTAAATATTGTTGAAGTGAAACTTGAGAATCTTTAGGGAGTTCAAGATAGGCAGGTAATCGATTGGATAATAAACCAACATCGGTTAAGCCTTGAATATTCGAATGTCCACGTAGGGCATTAATGCCACCGCCCATTACACCAATATTACCTAAAATTAGCTGGATCATCGCAGCTGTACGAATAATTTGCGTACCGTAGCTATGTTGCGTCCAACCTAACGCATATAAAAAAGTTGCAGCTCTGTCATTCGTTTTGGTGCTCGCTAAGGATCGGCAAACATGTAAAAATCCTTCAATAGGACTGCCAGTTACTTTATTAACCATTTCAGGTGTATAGCGACTTACGTGCTGTTTGAGTAGATTCCAAACACAACGAGGATGATTTAATGTTTTATCACGAAGTGCAAAACCATTTTCATCTTTTTGATATGCCCAACTGGTTTGATCATATTGTTTGGTTGTTGCATCGTAGCCACTAAAAAGTCCACTGTTTGCATCAAAATTAAAATCATCACGAATAATTAAACTTGCATTACTGTGAGAGACTAAATAATCATAATTTACTTCATTATGTGTAATAAGATAATTAATGATACCGAGTAGAAACGCAATATCCGATCCTGCTCTAATCGGTACATAATGATCAGCGACAGAAGCGGTTCGATGAAAACGTGGATCAATGGCAATCAATTCTGCGCCGTTAGTAATTTTCGCTTCAATCGCCCATTTAAAGCCAACAGGATGTGCTTCTGCGGCGTTCCCTCCCATGACAATAACAACATTGGCATTTTTAATGTCATTCCAATTGTTAGTCATTGCTCCTCGTCCATAAGTCGCTGCTAAGCTTGATACTGATGGGCCATGACAAACTCTTGCTTGGGTTTCAAGACTTAACATACCTAATGAACGTGCTACTTTAAATGCTAGCCAACCTGTTTCATTGCTAGCGGCGGAAGTAACAAGCCAGCCTGTTGTTGTCCAACGGTTTACTGTTGTACCTTGTTCATTTTTTTCAATAAAATTTTTGTCGCGATCTTCTTTCATCAAACGGGCAATACGATCAATCGCTTCATCCCAACTAATGCGTTGCCATTTATCCGAGCCTGGTGCACGATATTCTGGATATTTAACGCGTTGTTCACTTTTGATGTAGTCAAGTACTCCTGCACCTTTTGGACAAAGCGAGCCGCGACTAACAGGATGGTCAGGATCACCCTCTACATGAAATATTGATGATTCGGCATTTTTGGCGCCATCTCCCCGGCTATAAAGCAACATTCCACATCCAACAGAACAATACGTACAGTTATTGCGGGTTTCTTTTGATTTTAGTAACTTAAATTGGCGCGTTTGTGCAAGCGCTACATTCGGCATTAAACCCAGTGTAGCTACAGTTGTTCCTGCCATGCCACCAGCACAGATCTTAAAGAACTGCCTACGGTTAAATAGCATATAGACTCCTTAGAAAGCAGACATTACATTATTAAATTTATTGTATTGGAGGCGATAAATATCCTTATTGCTATTAATAATAATCGTTTATTGAACAGAAATAAAGGGAAAAACAAATAGTAATTGTTAAAATTTGATGTTTGTCAAAAAATAAATTGATGTATATATTTAATACGATGAATATAAGAAAAAGAAAGGTTATATCCTAGTGAAAAAGCTTTAGGAATATATAATGGTTAAGCATATTTATCGCTACTTATTTAATAGTGTATCAAATAAAAATAATTATATATTCCTAAAAACAATACATTTTTAATCTTTTATTAATGGATTGATTTCATCAATAGTTTGCATGACTCGCGCTGTAATTAAAGGTTTAAGTATTTTGTTCATAGCTTCAATTTTTGGTAAATTGGCTTCATCTTTATCATCTAAGTAGCCTTGTTCACGTAGCGATGCGACTAATATTGAAAATACGCCTTTGTCAAAAAATTCAGGCGCATTAATACCGTGTAAAACAGACAATCTTTCAGCAATTAATCTACCTTCTTTTTCCAAAGTAGCACGACTGATAGATGGATCTTTTTGTAACAAAGAGAATGCAATCATATAGCGCTGCAATATATCTTTCGATGATGAAGCAAGTAATTGCAGTCCTGAAATTTTTAAATAGTTTAACGTTAATTTATCCGGTGAATAATTAATTAAATTTAGTTCAGCATAAGTTGCAATTATATTATTCACATATTCAGTGAGCTGTTCATCATTGTGGTAAAGGAATAATTCGGATTTTATCAATGGAAAAAGTAATTTTACTTGTTCAATAACCTCTAGTGATGAAATTCTATTATGCTTTAACAATATTCTGGCTACTATTGCAGGAATAATGAGTAAATGTTGGATATTATTACGGTAATAGGTCATTAATACTGCTTGTTCGGGTGTAAGACCAACCATTTCACCAACTTCATCTGTTGTGATAATAAATTTTCCCATCTGTTTTGCATGTTCAAATAGCTCTTCGGGAGTTTGATCTGGGATAGTAACTAAATCAGAATAGGGCACTTTTTGTAATAATTTTATGAGATAGCCAATATGTTCAATTAATCTAACTTTCGTTAATGCACACTGATCTGCTGCTAATAATATTGAGCTACATAAATTCATTGCATTAATTGCTGCTGATGAGTTAATGCGTTCCATTATCTCCTTGGCAAGTAAATTGGTTGTTGGTGTTAACCAGTGTGGGCGTTGAGAGCCTGTTGGTTCAATCTCGTCGCGCCAATTAGGGATATGTTGATTTAAAAATTGATTTAATGGGATGGGTTGCCCAAAATTAACATAACCAAAACCTAATTTTTTTAGTTTAAAAAAGGCTTTAATGGTGCGCCATAAACTCTCTTTTTCTTTTTTGGCTCCTCGCAATTCATTTGCATAGGTTGCAACTTCTAAAACATGTTCATAACCAATATAAACCGGTACAATCGTAATTGGTCTGCTATCGCCACGTAATAAGGTCTGTACTGTTATTGTTAACATGCCTGTTTTAGGATCGAGTAATCGTCCTGTACGAGAGCGACCACCTTCAATAAAATATTCAACAGAATAACCACGAATAAATAGTTCAGCTAAATATTCACGAAAAACAGCGGTATAAAGTTTATTTCCTCGAAATGAACGACGAATAAAAAAAGCACCTAAACGTCGAAAAATGGGACCAGCTGGCCAGAAATTTAGGTTAATACCTGCGGCAATATGTGGAGGAACTAATCCTTGACGATAAAGAACATAGGATAACAACAAGTAATCCATATGACTACGATGGCAAGGCGCATAAACAATCTCGTGCCCGTTTTGTGCTAACTCCCGAATTGGGTCCGCATTGGTAACTTTTAATCCTTGGTAAAGTCTATGCCATGCCCAAGTCAGAATAAAGTCAGTTACTCTGAGCATACGATAAGAAAAATTAGCTGCAATTTCATTTAAAATGGATAAGGCATTTTTTTTAGCTTTATCAAGATTAATGTTTTTACTTTTTGCTTCTTCTTGTATGGCTTCTGAAATGTTTGGATTATGTAATAATTTATTAAGCATTTCTTGTCGAACAGGTAGTTTTGGCCCAACTGATGCTGTTCTTTGTTTAGCAAAATGAATTCGAGCAACACGTGATAATTTGCGTGCTAATGTTGAAATATCTTGGTTATTGTCAAGTTGGAGCGTTTTAAATGAAACGGTTCGAGAAAAGTGAGTATAACAATCTCGCCCAGAAACAATTATTTTATATAACTTATACGTTGCACCCACCACTTGCAGTGATGGCATTTTTTTGCCTTCTTTATCTGGTCTTCGCCCAAACATTACCGAAACTGGTAACATTTGCACATCCAGATCATGATTTTGCTGATGTGCAGAAATATAATCTCTTAGAATCTCAATAGCTTTAGTTTGTTGTCGATAAGAGGCAAAAATACCCGGTCCTTTATCAATATAAATATACGACGGTACGGTCTTTCCATTGATTTCAATGCCTGTCAGGGGATCAGGTAAATGATATTTTAAACAAAGAGATCTAACGACCATCAAATCAATTTGCGAGTTATAAGGAAGTACATATAAAATAGGTTTACTTGAATCCAGATTTAGTTCTGTTATTGGATCGGTAGGAATCGGTTTACTTTTAACAAAAAGTTTGACTAAGATTTGGATAATAAAAAAATAGACTTTAGTCCACCATGAAAACATAAAAAAATAAACCTCGGACGTTTACATTATTGATATATTTAAATAACTTTAATTATAAGTTTATAAAGCTAAAACGTTTTTTTAAAATAAAGAGATTGCATAAGTATATACTTTTTATTAATTAATTGTTAGTAATTTTGCACGTTATTTAGCCCATGCAATTTACTGAATATAATTAAGTTTTAACAAAATATAAATTTATTATAAAGGGTTATTAATCTCAACTCTATGGATCTCTTTAGTACTATTTTCAGAAAAAATATTGGACAATATTAAATTCAATTATCCATGTAACTAAGCATAAACCATAAACCATAAACCATAAACCAAACTCACTTTGCCTATTCTATTCTTAGTAATGTGTATTTAAACAGTATTTTTATCTGATTTTTATTGATTAGATTGAATTACATAATTTTATTAAGCTTTGCTTCGATACAAGACATCTAAAATATAACGTAACTCTTTCACATCTAATTGACCTGGCGCGGATGCATTTTTAGCTGCACCAAATGTCATTGAAGATCCAAAGGTTATTCCAGACACGCGACTGATTGCGCCAAGACCTGCCATCGACATAGTAATAATAGGTTTTTCAGCGTAGTTTTCGTTCATTTCGGTTGTTGCAGCAAGTAATGTTAAAACATCATCCGTTGTTTTTGGCATGACTGCAATTTTGGGAATGTCTGCACCTAAATCTTGCATTTTTCGTAACCGGTAGATGATATCGCTTTTAGGAGGTGTTTTGTCAAAATCGTGATTGGATGCTACTACAAAAACATTGTGCTTATGGGCAACATGAATCATCTCTTTTACATAATCATCACCAATAAACACTTCAACATCAATAAGATCGATTAAACCACTATGCACCATTTGTTTATTTAACTCGATATATGAGGTTAATGGCCAAGGTTTCACGCCACCTTCGTTTGCGGTTCTGAAAGTAAATAAGATCGGCTTATTAGGTAAAAGTTCTCGAATTTGTTTTGCTGTTTGTTTTACAGCATTGATATCGTCAACTTGAGTAAAGTGATCAACACGCCACTCTAAAACATCAAAATCGATTGATTGTAAAAACTTTATTTCGTCAAGTAGTTCTGCTTCGGTTTTACCGACAACAGGAACGATAATTTTAGGTGCGCCTGAACCTATTTCAAGTCCTTTAATATTAATGGTTTTCATTTTATATCCTGTTAGTAAAAAATCATATTAATTCAAACTAGTTAAATAAATTTTATCGCCAATTATGGTGGTGGTATTTAAGTCTAAAAAATAAGTTTAATTAGCTATTAATCATTAAATCCCATTTTTTCTTTTACATATTCAATCGGAGCTTCTTCGCCAGTCCAAATTTTAATTTGTGCAGCACCTTGCCATAGCATCATGCCAATACCATTGAGTATCTTACAACCTTGTTGCTCTGCTATTTCAAGTAATTTTGTTTTTCTAGGACTATAAATACAATCAGTTACCACAAGATCAGTTCTTAGCATCGTTGGATCGGTTATTAAACTTTGGCTTTCTAATGGTTTCATACCTACGCCAGTAGCATTACAAAGTACGACACTTTCGGCAATCTCTTTACGTAATTGCTCTTTATCATCAAGATCCGTCACATAAACTTTACATTGAGTATTTTGGTTTAATTTTTTTGCTACTGCTTCGATTTTTTGGTAACACTCGTCTTTTTGGTTAAATATGGCAATCTCTTTTACACCATCTAATGCCGCTTGTACAACAATCGCTGTTGCCGCACCGCCCGCCCCCATAATTGTCATTTTTTTACCAATAACCTCAACGCCAGCCTCTTTGAGCATACGCATATAGCCTATACCATCGGTGTTGTAACCTGTTAGCACGCCATTGTCATTTGAAATTGTGTTACAAGCGCCGCTCATTTCGACCGCTGGGGTTAATTTATCTAAATATTGGCAAACCAATTGCTTATTTGGCATCGAAACGGCACTTCCACGCAGCCCTAATGCCCGTAAACCTTTTATTGCGTCGGGTAATTTTTCTTGATCTACTTCGAAAGCTAAATATACATAAGGTACATTCAATTTAGAATAGATTGTATTTTGCATTTGTGGCGATAAACTGTGGCGGATTGGGTAGGCCATTAATCCGATTAATAAAAAATGACCGTCGATATTATCTCTCATTGAAATTCTCCAAAATAACCTTATTGATACGCAACGTTTTATAAAATAGATATTTTTATACAAATTGTGTAAGTCATGCGCAACTATTTTCAATATACATTATAGCGCGTTTAATGAGTGATTTTGACAGGGATAGTTCATCATTACAACATTCAATTTAACTAGTTATTTAAATAATGGTTTTAATAATGACACAAGATCAATTTTTATAAACCCCATTAATAAATGATAATTAAGTGCTTGGTAAAGTCATTCTTTTCTATCTTTTATTTTTTTATGTCATGGTAACGTTGCATATATCATTGATAATGATTTTTTTAGAATTTAAGGTGAGTTTGCGTCATGATGAAAATTAAGTAAATTGGTTATTATGCCTCAATTATGGTGGTATGCTTCTTTCAGTTGTTCATTACTGGTATTAATATTTGGCATATCTTTCTTCTTAATTAAAAATTTAATTCATATAAAATATAAATTCTATGTAATTTTTAAATTAGCCTAAGTATGATTTGTCATGATATTTGTATAAATATTTATTGTTTAAATTAAAGTGATAATGTTCACTTAGTAAGTTAAAAAAGGAATTTTTATTAAAATGGGGTCTATATCAAAAAATTAAAAATCAGTAGATTAAAAGGTATGTTGCACAAATATAAGACAATCTATTGATTTTCTTTTTAATTAAAATATTTTTAGAAATGTTACAAATTTGTTCAAAAATTAACATTTTTTGCGTTAACGTTATTTACAATCTATGTATTACGCTATCAATTGCACTTTCCATATCTATAGCCTAAAATGTTAAACTTTGCTTCTTAACCCAGAATCTTCTTATGAATACAGTGCTTGATTTGTTCTCGTCCATAAATGCAGTTGTGGTCGCGGTAATTTGTATGTTAATTTTGTCTCTTTGCCGTGTTCATGTGGTAATCAGCTTAATTATTGGTGCATTTGTCGGTGGATTATTTAGCCATTTATCTTTGAAAGAAACGATCGATGCCTTTAATACTGGTATTAGTAATGGTGCCAATATTGCGCTTTCTTATGCTATGCTCGGCGCTTTTGCTGTGGCGATTTCAAAATCAGGCTTACCTGAATTATTAGCAGACAAAGCGATAAAACAGCTTACAACCAGTAGTGCCAAAAAGCGTATTAAATGGTTATTAATTATCATTATTGCGCTAGTTAGTATTTCGTCACAAAACATTATTCCTATACATATCGCTTTTATTCCTCTGTTAATTCCGCCACTTTTATATGTAATGTCGCGGTTGCAATTAGATAGAAGAATGATTGCTTGTATTATGACCTTTGGTCTTATTACACCTTATATGTTCTTACCCGTTGGTTTCGGTAATATCTTTTTAAATCAAATATTATTAAAAAATATTATTTCATCAGGTATGGATGTCAGTCATGTTAATGTCATGCATGCGATGGCGATCCCTGCATTTGGCATGTTTGTTGGTTTATTATGGGCTATTTTTGTCAGTTACCGTAAACCAAGAGAATATAAAATCATTCGTGAAGAAACCAATTTAGATGCACTAAACAATGTGAATAAGCGTTCACTTATTGTTTCGTTATTAGCGATTGTTTTATCGTTCACGATTCAACTTTACACAGGATCAATGATTTTAGGCGCATTAGTTGGTTTTATTTGCTTTATTGTATCAGGCTCTATTAAATGGGGTGAAGCAGACGGCGTATTTACTGATGGCATCAAAATGATGGCAATGATTGGTTTTGTGATGATTTCAGCTCAAGGCTTTGCCGAAGTTTTAAAACAGACTCACGAAATTGAACCTTTAGTTATCAATAGTGCTGAGTTGTTTGCAGGCAATAAAGTTATTGCTTCATTTATGATGATGCTCGTTGGACTGGTTATTACCTTAGGTATTGGCTCTTCGTTTTCAACTGTACCAATTATTGCCGCTATTTATGTACCGCTTTGTGTGCAACTTGGTTTTTCTCCTATTGCTACCGTGTGTTTGATTGGTGCATCTGGAGCGATTGGTGATGCGGGTTCTCCACCTTCCGATACCATTTTAGCAACCTCAGCAGGTTTAAATAGCGATGGTCAGCATGATCATATCCGTGATAGTGTTATTCCAACTTTCACCCACTTTAATATTCCATTATTTATTGCGGGTTGGGTTGGATCATTAATTTTATAATCATTTAGGTAGATGAGTTAAGGTCATTATTAGTTATGAATAAAAAGTTACACTCAAATATTCGAGCTATTTGTGCGCAAGCGATTTTTAATGTACTTGAAGATGGACAATCGCTAAGTACGGCCTTAACGTTATCGAGCCATAAAATAGCGGAAAAAGATCGCGCATTAGTACAAGAGATCTGTTTTGGTGTGATGCGAGTTTTGCCTGAACTTAACTTTTATATTCATACTTTGATGAGTAAAGTACTTACTGGCAAAAATCGAGTTCTTCACTATTTATTGTTAGTGGGTATTTACCAAATTTTATATACCCGAATACCTGAGCATGCTGCAGTAGGTGAAACGGTTAATGCAGTAAATGAGTTAAAAAAGTCAGCGCTCAAAGGGTTAGTAAATGGTGTATTGCGTGAGTTTTTACGCCAACAGGCATCATTACAGCAAAAATTTATACAGGATAAGAAACAACAGACAAGTCAAACCTTGCACCCAAGTTGGTTACTTAACCGTCTTAAGCTAGCTTATCCACAGCAATGGCAAAATATTATTAATGCAAATAATCAAAAACCACCAATGTGGTTACGAGTTAATCTTAATCACTATTCTGTCAGTGAGTACCAACAATTATTGGCTGAACAGCAAATTGAGTCAGAAGCTTTTGCTGATTTGCCTTGTGCAATCCGGTTATTGTCACCAGTGAATGTAACGAAATTACCTTATTTTGCTGAGGGAGCGGTTACTGTACAGGATCTATCAGCACAGTATGCTGCATATTTACTAGCACCAAAAAATGGTGAGCAAATTTTGGATATGTGTGCCGCTCCAGGTGGTAAAACAACCCATATTTTAGAAATTGCTCCGAAAGCGAATTTATTAGCGGTAGATGTTGATGCGAGTCGTGCCAAACGTATTGAAGAAAATCTGGCTCGCTTAAAACAAGTAGCAGAAGTTAAAGTAGGTGATGGGCTTACTCCTGAAAAATGGTGCTCAGGCAGACAGTTTGACCGAATTTTACTTGATTCACCATGCTCGGCAACCGGCGTGATTCGTCGTCATCCTGATATTAAGTGGTTACGTCGTGATAGCGATATTGCGCAATTAACTGAGTTACAACACGCTATTTTAACTAATATTTGGTCATATTTAAAAGCAGATGGCACTTTAGTTTATGCCACCTGTTCAATCTTACCCGATGAAAACAAATTTCAAATTGAGCGTTTTTTAAAAGAAAACAGCAATGCTCAACTCGTGGGTGACATGAAACAATTTTTACCAACCGCACAAGGTGGTGATGGTTTTTTCTATGCTGTTTTAAAAAAGAGTAATTAGTACATTTAAAAATGTCATGCTCTATTAAAAATGATTAACCCATTATCGTTGCTCTACTTACTGTAATTTTTAATTAATTGAGCTAATTGCTTACTGTGCTGTGATGCTTTTGCTTTTATCGTCGCTTTTTCTCCTTCAATAACAGGTGATACACCATATAAAAGTATTGGAGGAAGATATTTCATTTGTGTGTAGAGTGCTGAAACTTTAACGGATTCAAGTAAATTAGTTATTAATTCAGAGCTATATTTTTGGTAATTCTCTTCTACTTGTCCTACTGTTAAGCTTTGTAATAACTTTTTATCTTTTAATTTATCTCCCTGCGAGCCATAAGCAAATTGGTAGGTTAATACCTCATCAAACCATAATTTAAGTATTGCTGGCATATTAAACCAATACATAGGGTATTGTAGTACGATAAGATCATGTCTAAGTAAAGCGGTTTGTTCTTCTTGTACATTTATTTTGTAATCTGGATAAAGCTGGTGAATATTACGAATTTCTAAATCAGTAATATGTTCTTGCAATGATTCTATGATGGTTTTGTTTGCAATAGATTGTTCAATATTGGGATGACCTAACACGATTAATGTCATGATAATTCCTTTTTAATTTATACTATAAAAATTTGAGTTACTATAATTAGTTTATTCCTTAATGAGGTTATGGCAATATCTATCAAATTAGATAGTTATAAAAAAATAGTTAGGTAAGTTAAATGGAACAAGACAAACAAAGACTTTCAAAAATTTATAAAAATAAAACGTATTATTGTCCTATCAGTCTAGCGATGGATTTAGTTGGTGGAAAATGGAAAGGTGTAATATTTTACTATTTACTTTCTGGAGAAAAAAGATTTAGCGAACTAAAAATAGTGATCCCTGAAATTACCGATATGACATTAAGTATTCAACTAAAAAAACTTGAAGATGATGGCTTAATTACTCGCACAGTTTTTGGCGATAAGCCTCCGTTAAAAGTATTATATAAATTGACACCACTCGGTGAACGAATTGGTCCTGCATTAGAACAACTTTGTTTGTGGGGATTAACTGTATAGTGTTAAATGATTATATCAGTATATGTTTAAAGCTTTTTCGAAGATGGATGTTTGAATATAAAATTAATTTTTTGTGAGAATTGTTATATAGTTAACATTAATTTAAGTATGACCAATATTATTATATTTAGGAAATCGATACTCTTCTGGAATGCTATCTAATTCAAAATATTCATCTGAATAAGCATTTTGCATGGTAAAAATTAAACTTAATAACAAAAAACAGTAATATTTTATATCACATAGCAGTTCCTTATTTGAAAGAAACAGAATGAAAAATTTTTGCTTTATTTATTTTCTGAAAATTTGCTCGTCGTTCAGTATAATTATCAGCTTTCTTATTGATTATTTGTATTATCTTATTAACATTTTCGACTTTGTTTACTTCATCTACTTTTTTATATAACTTACAATTTACCCATAGATAACTGTTTGATGATAATGAATAATTTTTAGCAACAAAGTAGGATTTGCAAGAGAAACATTTATTTTAAATGTTTCTCTTGCCGTTTAAGATTTATTTTATTAATCAGAAATACAAGCATTAATAGCAGAACAGTGAAGCCATTTTTTAATTATCTTATTTTTTTTTGTTGTATATTCGATCTCATAAAAATTATTTTTATAATTTAATAATTCGATTTTATCCTCCCTAATTAAATATATCTTTGTTTTATTATTTAAATTTGGAGAATCATATAGATAACTCTTATCCACTGTAAGCTTAAATCCATATTCTTCGGGCAGATATTGAGTTAAAAGGAAACGATTTATACAATTATTAATATCTGTTGAAGTATAAAACGTGTTGCAAAATTTTGAAGCATATTTCTCTGTTAATAGATTGAAATAGATATTATGCTGT
>NZ_JACFQU010000026.1:0-27348 GCF_016101285.1 Gilliamella sp. W8136 | reverse complement strand
AACTGAGAGTAAGCGCATGCGAAGATTTGACGTTAATGTGCGGAGGTTCATACATCAAACTCAGTAGCGCTGGGATTGAACTGGGCACGGCGGATAATGTGTATATAAAAAGTAATGCCATGCAAAAAATGGGGCCAGCAACGAAGGATATACTAAAAATTATCTTACCTAATATTTCTAATTATATCAGTGTAGGTCTAAAAAGTATGAAGTTTTTGTTGACTGATAATAATGGACAATTTATTGCAGATATGCCCTATAAAATATGGCATGGTGAAAGTGTTTATGCAACTGGAACAACAGATTCAAATGGTTATACAAGTACTGTTTATTCTGAAACAGAAATACCATTACATGTAGAAATAGATATAGATAGATTAGGAGAAAATAATGTCAGCAGCAGTGATGAATTGGATTAATAAGCAAAAAGAGCGGAGAACAACAACAACATCACAAGGAAATAATAATACCACTTCAATAGGGGTAACTATGACTGCTTATGTTAATAAAGTTGGTCAAGATGGTTATGTAACCATACTTATTGATGGTAGAGGAGAGAAAAAACATGGTCTCTATATGTATACCAAATTAACTTTACTAGGAATAAATAATAATGGTGATAGAGTAAGACTTAGGGTAGAAGATGGTGAATGGAAAGGTCTTATGGGTTCTATGATGATTAAGGGTGGCGCTGATACATACCTTGATCTAACGCCTCCTGATAATAAAATACCGACTATAAAATTAAAATACGGTAAATTTGTTAGTGGTTGGTATTCTATACCTAGAGACCAAAAACTAGATCAACAATTCGCTACCCTAACTGTAGGGAATATATCTGTACAAGTGACATTAAATTCAGATTGGACCCCTGGAAGTGGAAGAACACCATTACCTGTAGGAACTTATGAAATTGCAACTCCAGATGGTGGTCATCCACCCGAGCAGACTAATTTTTATACGGTTGGTGGAGTGCCAGTTAAAAATTATAAGATTTGGTTTCCTATTTTACCTAAGTCTTCAGAACGTTTTATTCATATTGGTCATTTATCTCATGGTTGCATATCGATTATTGATTATGATAAATATCCGCAAATACATGATTATTTAATTAAACATAGAGGAAAAGGAAAAAATGGAGATACTATTGTCGCACTTTTACAAGTTATTAAGTAAATTTATATTTATCTTTTTCTTTAATTGTGTTGTAAGTCAAGCCATAGCTAAAAATATTCATGATTGTGATTTGACTTGGATAGCAGATCATCCTATTAAAGAGTGTACGGATTTATATGAAAAGAAAATTTCATCGCTAACGGAAACACAAAAGCAATATTTTGAAGATGAGTTCAAAAAGATTTTAAATCATAAAGTATTAGGGGCTGTATCTGCAGACCTTGCTTATCTTTTTAAGGATTATCCAACTTCAACGGTCTTATTTACCAAATTACAAATAAATGAAAAAGTTGATAAGGCAAATAAAGATTATACTACAAAAGTGAGTTTTGGCGATCCTGTATTGTCGGTATATGAAAATTACGAATTTATTCTTCAACAATATAAAATTTTATCTCACATGTTAGAAAAGAAAGGAAAATTAGAAGCAGAAGAAAAAAACATGCTATCTATTAGTAAACAGCGCACCCAGTGCTTAGGTGATATTTTAGATGATTTAATTGATAATCCTGAAAAATCAGTTGATAGAAAATTTATTATAGATAAATGCTATCAATAGGAGGAATTAAGGAGATATCGGTACAAATTCAGATTGGGCCCTTGGAAGTGGAAGAACACCATTACCTGTAGGAACTTATGAAATTGCAACCCCAGATGGTGGTCATCCACCCGATCAGACTGATTTTTATAAGGTTGGTGGGGAACCTGTTAAAGATTATAAAATTTGGTTTCCTATTTTACCTAAGTCTTCAGAACGTTTTATTCATATTGGTCATTTATCTCATGGTTGTATAACGATTACTGATTATGATAAATATCCGCAAATACATGATTATTTAATTAAACATAGAGGAAAAGGAAAAAATGGACATAACATTGTCGCACTTTTACAAGTTATTAAATAAATTTTTATTTATATTCTTCTTAAATTGTATTGCAAGTCAAGCTATGGCTAAAAATATTCATGATTGTGATTTGACTTGGATAGCAGATCATCCTATTAAAGAGTGTACGGATTTATATGAAAAGAAAATTTCATCGCTAACGGTAACACAAAAGCAATATTTTGAAGATGAGTTTAAAAAAATTTTAAATCATAAAGTGTTATGGGTTGTATCTGAAAAACTTGCTTATCTTTTTAAGGATTATCCAACATCAATCGTTTTGTTTACCAAATTACAAATAGATGAAAAAGTTGATAAGGCAAATAAAGATGATACTACAAAAGTAAGTTTTGGCGATCCTGTATCGTGGGTATATGGAAATTACGAATTTATTCTTCAACAATATAAAATTTTATCTCACATGTTAGAAAAGAAAGGAAAATTAGAAACAGAAGAAAAAAACATGTTATCTATTAGTAAACAGCGCACCCAGTGCTTAGGTGATGTTTTAGATGATTTAAGTCAAAATTTTGAAAAATCAGTTGATAGAAAATTTATTATAGATAAATGCTATCAATAGGAGGAATTAAGGAGATATCGGTACAAATTCAGATTGACTCCTTGGAAGTCGAAGAACACCATTACCTGTAGGAACTTATGAAATTGCGACTCCAGATGGTTATCATAAACCCACGCAGACTGATTTTTATACGGTTGGTGGGGAACCTGTTAAAGATTATAAAATTTGGTTTCCTATTTTACCTAAGTCTTCAGAACGTTTTATACATGTTGGTCATTTATCTCATGGTTGCATATCGATTATTGATTATGAGAAATACCCGCAAATACATGATTATTTAATTAAACATAGAGGAAAAGGAAAAAATGGTCATAATATTGTCGCACTTTTACAAGTTATTAAGTAAATTTTTATTTATATTTTTCTTAAATTGTATTGCAAGTCAAGCTATTGCTAAAAATATTCATGAATGTGATTTGAATTTTATAACAGATCATCCTATTAAAGAGTGTACGGATTTATATGAAAAGAAAATTTCATCGTTAACGGTAATACAAAAGCAAAATTTTGAAGATAAGTTTAAAAAAATTTTAGATGATCATAAAGTGTTATGGGTTGTATATGAAGAACTTGCTTATCTTTTTAAGGATTATCCAACATCAACGGTCTTGTTTACCAAATTACAAATAAATGAAAAAGTTGATAAGGCAAATAAAGATGATACTAAGAAAGTGAATGCTGACGATCCTGTATCGAGCGAGTATGGAGATTTCCAATTTATTCTTCAACAATATAAAATTCTATCTTACATGTTAGAAAAGAAAGGAAAATTAGAAGCAGAAGAAAAAAACATGTTATCTATTAGTAAACAACGAATCCAGTGTTTAGGTGATATTTTAGACGATTTAAGTCACAATTTTGATAAATCAGTTGATAAGAAATTTATTATAGATAAATGCTATCAATAGGAAGAATTAAGGAGATATCGGTACAAATTCAGATTGGCCCCCTGGAAGTGGAAGAACACCATTACCTGTAGGAACTTATGAAATTGCAACCCCAGATGGTGGTCATCCACCCGATCAGACTGATTTTTATAAGGTTGGTGGGGTGCCAGTTAAAAATTATAACATTTGGTTTCCTATATTACCTAAGTCTTCAGAACGTTTTATTCATATTGGTCATTTATCTCATGGTTGTATAACGATTACTGATTATGATAAATATCCGGAAATACATGATTTTTTAATTAAACATAGAGGAATAGGAAAAAATGGAGATAATATTGTCGCAATTTTACAAGTTATTAAATAAATTTTTATTTATATTCTTCTTAAATTGTATTGCAAGTCAAGCTATGGCTAAAAATATTCATGATTGTGATTTGACTTGGATAGCAGATCATCCTATTAAAGAGTGTACGGATTTATATGAAAAGAAAATTTCATCGCTAACGGTAACACAAAAGCAATATTTTGAAGATGAGTTTAAAAAAATTTTAAATCATAAAGTGTTATGGGTTGTATCTGAAAAACTTTCTTATCTTTTTAAGGATTATCCAACATCAATCGTTTTGTTTACCAAATTACAAATAGATGAAAAAGTTGATAAGGCAAATAAAGATGATACTACAAAAGTAAGTTTTGGCGATCCTGTATCGTGGGTATATGGAAATTACGAATTTATTCTTCAACAATATAAAATTCTATCTCACATGTTAGAAAAGAAAGGAAAATTAGAAACAGAAGAAAAAAACATGTTATCTATTAGTAAACAGCGCACCCAGTGCTTAGGTGATGTTTTAGATGATTTAATTAATAATCCTGAAAAATCAGTTGATAGAAAATTTATTATAGATAAATGTTATCAATAGGAAAAATAAAATTGGGAAAATTAAGGAGATTTATTTAATATCTGATGTTCATATGTGCACAGATATTTTTTTAAAAAATATCATTACTTTCATTACATCAAAAACAGCATTATCAAGAGGATATTGAAAAAATAAAAAGGGTTACCCTTATTCTGAATTTTTTTATTCCTTTCAAATTGATCCTCGCCAAAATATTAGAACAATATTCACCTCTATAAGGTTGTTTAGGTAGTACGGTTTTTCATTTTGCATAGAAGTAGAGAGTAATAAAATGTTATGTGGTTTTGGCATTGTTCAAGAGTTAGAGTATAAGAGTGATACAAGAAGGACTATGGGGATATGATAAGAAAATTTATCGAGTCCATTTATAAAACATAGATTAAATTGTGTAAAGCTTGAATGCAGGTACTATAGAAAAGATAGTAATTATTCATAAACGTAATATACAGTACGCTTTTCATAACGAAATGGTATAGACTCCTGAATATTTTTTACAAAATTAATTTTAACTTATTAATATAATTAAATTATTTTGAATAACTTCAACTCAATTATTTAATCACACTAAAATCTTATTCATAGCCTTATCGGTAGTTCTAAAAAGCATATTTTTTGGGTAATTGTGCAGTCCATTATTTTTGTCAAAAAGTTTCAGGTTATAGCTATGTTTGAGTAAAAATGATTTTTTAGTTACAAATCTTAATAAAAATTCGGTGCAAAATACTCAATAAAAAATCTGCAAAATCCAAATTTTGTTAATCCTTGTTTGATCATGTTTAAGTAACAAATTTTTAATGATATTTTATTTTATTTATTAACAATATCAGTAAGTTATCTATCTAAATTAAATTTATAGAATTTTTAAAAAAATGTTGCAAATTACACAAAACAGTGTATTTTATGTTCTTTTTTAGATTATTTTTAAATCTAACTGATTTTAACACCATACTGACTATTGGCAATTTTTATAATAATTAACTGGTCAGATAATAATAAATATTCAATAAAACAAAGTTGTATTTGCAGTGCGCATGAAATATATAGAGGATAACATGAATAAAGGGTTAACTAATCTGGTGAATCAATTGGGTAATGGTTTAAGTCGGGGTTTAAAGCAAGGTTTAGTTAACGGAGTCGGTCATAATCGTTATACGTTAAATATTGATGGTTTATCTGCTGAGGTTTCAATCCTACAGGTTGAGGGTAATGAGCAACTTAATCAGCCTTGGCACTATACGATTACTTTCACCAGCTCGGATAAACAACTTTCTGTTGAGTCATTTCTTAACCAAAATGCCCGTTTGAGTTTTAATCCTGCTAATTCTAGCCGTTTAAGCGACTTTGCAACTCAAGGATTTAATGCACTTAATTCCTTAACTTCTTCTAATCCATTAGATGCATTAAAACAGTCTGAGCCATTAAAACAGTTAGATAAACTTAAACAATCCAATCCACTTGATTCGCTTAACTCTTTAACCCAGTTTAATCCGCTTAATCCGTTAAACTCACTATTATCTCAAGGCGGCTCACGCACTCTTTATGGTGTGGTAACCCAGTTCAGCCAATTATCAGTCAGTAACGATGAAGCCCGTTATCAGGTTGTCTTATCCTCGCAATTAGCCAAACTGGCATTAAGTCATAACTGTGCTATTTTTCAGAATCAAAGCGTTATCAGTGTGGTTGAAGAGGTCTTGCGTGGTCATGGTTATGCAGGAATTGATTATCGTTTAGTGCTTAAAGAGCAATACCCTGAACGCGAATTTATCACCCAGTGGCAAGAGAGTGACCTTGAGTTTATTCAAAGACTGCTTGCTGATGTGGGGGTCTATTTCCGATTTGAAACGCATGGTGAACACAACTGTGATGTGATGGTCATCAGTGATTATGAGCAAGGTTATCAGCAGGTGGCTGATATTGTGTACAAACAACCGAGCGGTACACTGGATAACGGCGTTGAAAGTGTCTGGGATATAACCTTACACAGTCAGATGGTGGAATCTTCGGTACAAGTACAGGATTATAACTACCGCGATGCGCAGGCGAATTTACTGGGTAATGTTAACAGCCAACAGAAAGATAACACCACTTATGGCACTGATTACCGTTATGATGAGCACTATAAAGGGTTAAATGGCAATGGTGACAGCAATAATGGAATTGATAGTGACACCAACAATAATAATGATGACGATGATGATGAAAATAGTGGTGATATCGATACCGACGACAGTAACGGCAATAATAACGATAATAGCAGTGATATTAGTACTCATTCTGGTAATGCGAGTAATGGTGTTGAAAGTGGTGAATGGTATGCCCGCATTCGTCATGAGCGAGCGATTAGCCGTCAAATTGTTATCCGGGGTAAAAGCAATCAGGCCAATTTAGCTCCGGGTCAACATATCCGCATCAAAGGCAGTGCGATTGCCGGAATTGATGAGGGGGTAATGATATTAACGGTGCAAGGACAGGGAAACCGCAGTGAGGCTTATGAACTGAGTTTTACTGCTATACCTTACCAGCCATTAAAACCTTACCGCCCGGAGCCGATTCCTTTTCCGACTATTGACGGCACTTTACCGGCACGGGTAACCAGTCCGAATAATGACACCTATGGTTATATTGATACACAAGGGCGCTATCGGGTTAAATTTAACTTTGATTTAAAAGAGTGGCGAAACGGGGAAGAGAGTTTATGGTTAAGACTGGCTAAACCGTATGCAGGCAGTACCTATGGTTTTCACTTTCCACTGATTGACGGCACAGAAGTTGCGGTAGCGTTTACTAACGGTAATCCGGACCGACCTTATATCGCGCATGCGATGCATGACAGTCAACACCCTGACCATGTGACCACCATAAACAAACACCGAAATGTAATTCGTACTCCTGATAACAACAAACTGCGGATGGATGATAAGCGCGGACAAGAGCACATCAAGTTAGCGACCGAATATGGTAAAACCCAGCTTAACATCGGGCATTTAGTTGACCAAAACAAAGAGCAGCGAGGTGAGGGATTTGAACTGCGCACCGATGAGTGGGGAGCGATTGCGGCCAATAAAGGTTTATACCTGACCAGTCAGACCGAGCCTAAGGCACAGGGTAAACAGCTTGATATGCAAGGTGCCATTACTCAGCTTGAAAATGCGTTATCAATTGCTAAAGCACTGCAAAATGCAGCAACTGCCTCTGAAGCTCATGGCGCGGACACCGACAGTCAGGAGCAACTTAAAGCGACATTAACCCAATTAGCCCAAAGTGGCATTATTGCTTATGCACAAGAGGGCATCGCTTTAACCAGTCCGGAAAACATCCAACTGTCAACATCGAATAGCGTTTCAATGACCAGTGAAAACCAAACTGACATTAATGCGTTAAAAAACATTACCGTCTCATCCGGTGAATCCATCGGTCTGTTTGCCCATAAATCGGGAATGAAAGTCTTTGCCAATCAGGGTGATGTTGAGGTGCAGGCGCAAAATGCCAACCTGAATATGGCCGCCAAACAAGATATTAAAATAGACAGTGTCGATGGAAAATTAACGGTCACCGCAAGTGAAGAGCTGAAGTTAATGTGTGGCGGTTCATACATCAAAATCAGCAGTGCAGGGATTGAACTGGGTACGGCTAATAATGTTTATATAAAAAGTAATGCATTGCAGAAAATGGGACCAGCATCACTGTTTTTACCAAATACAGATCTTCCATTAAGTGCAGTTGAAATTGCAAAAGACTTGCCATATCAATTAAATCTTAAAATAGCCGATATTCCTGGTAGTATGGGGATAAATTATCCTAATACCTCATGGAGAATTGTTTCAGCCAACAGTTCAGATGATGCCCTAATGACAGATGATATTCTTTGTGAAGGAAAAACCTCTCAAGCAGGTGAATTATTGTTAACGGCTGAAGAGTCAAAATTATTATTAGTCCAATATAATAAACGCCCTGGATATTTGTGGATCGTCAATAACAATATAGCTTATCAATTGCAATTTTCGAATCTAGAGGAAAGTAATAGTTTAAAAGCCAAGATTCAGGCTGCTCGAGCGATGGGTTATCATTTAAACACAATAAAAGAACAAAATCGTTTTTTAAAAGCTGTAGAAAATGATTCATTCATTAAGAAAAATCAGTTAGTTGATTCAATAAAAAAATAGTGGTACATAAATGAAGGAACACAATAAAACACAAGTTTTGCTTGATAAAAATAAAGAGCAGGAATACACATCAACCGTAACAGATGATATTTGGCTTTATGATATTAATGAGCAAAATAATAGAAATAATTTTGCAGAACCTATACATAACAACAGTGTAAAAAGTTATGTGCAATCTTATGAATATTTTCAAGATTTACTTACTGCTATTAGAAGTGCTGAAAAGGAGATCTATATTAGTGGTTGGCAAGTGAATTGGGATGCAATATTAGCTCCAAATTTTAGAGTTGTTGATATGTTACTTGAAGTGGCGGCCATAAAGAAAGATTTAAAAATTTTTATTTTACTTTGGGACGATTGTTTTCCACTAGAAACAAATGATGATGAGGCTAAAATAGTATTGAGAAATTATATTAATGAAAAAATAAAACGTCAAACCATAGCTGTGAGATTAGATAGTTCTCGTAATGATGAGCCTTTTTATAGTGCTGCAACTAAACAATTTTTTTCTCATCATCAAAAATTTGTCATTATCGATAGAAAAATAGCATTTGTTGGCGGTATAGATTTGGCTTATGGTCGTTACAGTCATGGTTATAAATTGGATCCCAATGCTGATGAACGAAAAGTGCGAAATCGTTATAATCCTTGCATAGAGCCGGTAGTTAAACCCAAAAAAGCAGAAACTTTGTCTTTTAAAATTAAAAGAAGAATATCATTAAGAGATAATGAAATATATCAGGGAGAAATTTTTGAAGGAAAACGTTATCAACAACTCCCCAAAAAAACACACACATTAGCTGATAATCAACCGATTATGCCATGGCAAGATATTCAAGTTAAAATTGAAGGAAAAGCAGTATTTGATCTGGTGACTAATTTTGTTTTACGATGGAATCAAGTCAATTTTATTAGTGGTGAAAACCTTAGTAAATATGACGATGCTACAGTTACTTTTGAATGTATTAAGCGTCCTTTAACCTTACCAACACAAGAAGAGTATGATGCTTTAGAAGATAAGGGAAATATAAGTGTTCAAATATTGAGAAGTGCTCCTAAAAAAATGCGTAAAAAAGAAAAGAGTAAAGTTTCTGTGTCTGATAGAAAAAAACTACAAAAAAATATTAAGGAAATTTTAGAAACTGTTTCTGAACCTCAAAGTGATATCTACCAAGTTATGATTAAATTAATTAAGAAAGCAAAACGGTATATCTATCTTGAAAATCAGTTTTTCGTTTCTGATTATGGTAGCCCTTTTGCAGGTTTAGGGCGATTATCAAAGGTGGCAAAAACAGAAAGTGGGATTAAACCTAATATTACAAGAATTTTATCTTTCAATGGGAAAGATTTACCTGAAAATCAAATTGTAAAAGAATTAAGTGATAAAGTTGCTCATGCTATTTTTGCTCTTCAACCTGAACCGTTTCACATTTATATTACCTTGCCTGTGCATCCGGAAGGAAAATTAAATGACGGAGCAACAATGGCCACCATTCACCATACTATGCAAACTATTTCATTTGGAAGTGATAGTTTACTTAATCGAATTCGAAAACATCTATGGGTTTATCAGCAACTGGTTAAAGATGAAGTGCCACGTAAAGAGTGGAGTAAAATACGTTCGGCTTATTACGATAAAATTGGCAATGATTATCAAACTATTCCACTAGAAGAGTGCGGTAAATATGTAACCTTGCTTAACTTACGTAGTTGGGCTCAACTAGGCGATCGTACCGTGACCGAGCAAATCTATGTGCATAGTAAACTTACTATAGTTGATGACCTTTATGTTTTAGTAGGAAGTGCCAATATTAATGATCGTAGTTTGTTAGGCGGACGAGATTCAGAACTAGCCGCATTAATTGTTGATAATGAAACAAAAATCGTAACTTGTCCTGAGCGAGGCATAAATATACCCGTTAGAACCTTTGCCTATCAATTGCGCAAACAAATTTGGCAAGGTTTATATGGTGAAGGTTTAGAGCAAGCTATTGAAGTACCTGAACTGGCAAGTAGTGTAAAAGCCATTCAATCAAGAGCTAAAACGAATGCTGATATTTATGAATCGGTTTTTCCATTTATAGTCAGGAATTATCTTTATACAAAAAATACAAACGCTAAAAGTGTTGAGCTAAATGATTATGCTTCAATTTGGCCAGCTTTAGATTATAAAAAATTAGAAAATTATGTTAAGGAAAAATACAATAAAACAATGGAGATGGCAAATGGAGACCCTAAACTTAAATCTGAAGTACGACAAAAGAAAAGAATGCTTGAAGACCAAACGATTAAGTATTATTTTGAAAAAGAATTAAAAATGCCATTTAATTCTATTTTTTGGCAAAACTACGATATTAATCAACACACTGAATTACAACAAATCAAAGGGTATATTACCCTGTTGCCCATTCACTGGACTGAAGGTGAAAACAATGCTATTCCTTACCATATCCGGTTAGTAACATAAGGATAACAATATGAAAAAAACTTTTTTATTAACAATTTGTATGGCTATAAGCAGTATTACGCAGGCAGATGATTTGTCGTTTAAAACCGAATGCATTGGATCTTATTCTATTGATCTACCTGATAATATTGAGGTTGCTCTTTATCCGGTTGAGCGTTATTTACAGCCAGGTTCAAAGTTTCCAAATTATTTTTTAGATGGCAAATGGGCTATTCTTTCTATTTTTGAATATAACAACAATAGAATATATATTACCGATGGTCATATTAACAAAAAAGGAATGAAAAAAGCTGTTGACAAATTAATCAATGATGCTGATGGTAGATTGAAAACTAATTTTCAATATAAAATTAATAATATTTACGAGAATGATAAATTAATTGGTTATTACAGCGATTTTGATAGCAATCTATCTTTTATAGCGCATGAGCGAATTTATACATTCTATTCAAATGAAAATCATCAAGGAGAGGAAAAAGATTTTGCATTTTACAAACAAAATGCCGAATCGATTATCAATAATTTTAGAACTCGAGAACTGTTTGAAGTGCCTAAAGAAGCGGGGAAATGTATACCCTATGGTTTTGTTGCTGGTAATGATAAAACGATGCCAATTAATATGACGGTCTCTTTTCGCTTAAATGAACACCCCGATATTGTAATTTCATTTTCAGAGAGTACTTGGTCATTTACTAATTCATTGAGTTTTACCAGCAAAGATGAAATCAATCTGTTTTGGAATACGAATTATGATATTAATAATGATAACATTAAAAATATCAAATTATTAGGGTTTCCCATTAAGTATCGAAATATTAAGATGGATGAACGAAAAGGATTAGCAAGCTTCGTGGAAATACGTTATAAAGATAAAGCTCCGTCTGATTACGGTTACTATAGTATTATCGAATATGATCCAGTAGTTAAACAAAGTTCAAAAAATTACCCATGGTTAATTATGTCAGTAATCGGCAAACAGAGCGAATCCAAAGGCAAAACTCCGCTGACGAAAGATGAGATATATGAACTTGCAAAAAAAATTGAAGCCTCAATTAAAAGAAGAGCAACAGAGCAATGATTGATCATTTAAAAGGATTAGGAAATTTGGCTTCTTTGAAATTAATTAGAAGTGATATAACAAGATTTATACTATTCACAACCTGTATGACTATTAGCAGTATTACCCAAGCTGCTGATTTAACATTAAAAACAGAATGCATTGGATCTTATTCTATTGATCTACCCGATAATCTTGAGGTTGCATTGTATCCTACCAATAAATATTTTGAACCAAAAACAAAATATCCAGCATATTTTTCTGATGGTAAATGGGCGATTTTATCAACTTTTAATTATAATGATAATGACTTATCTATTACAGCCAAATGGAAAAATGAAGAATGGATCAATATTAAACAAAAAATATATAACTCAAACAAGAATGTTAAAATTAATAATCCTAATATTTTAGTAGAATTATTTGAGCAAAATAATGGTTTTGGATATTATGCAGATAAAGCATCTAGAGTGTTATTTGTTGAAAATAATAGAATTTATTCATTTTATACTAATAAACGTTACCAAGGTAAGGAAAAAGATTTTGCATTTTACAAACAAAATGCCGAATCCATTATCAATAATTTTAGAACTCGAGAACTGTTTGAAGTGCCTAAAGAAGCGGGGAAATGTATACCCTATGGTTTTGTTGCTGGTAATGATAAAACGATGCCAATTAATATGACGGTCTCTTTCCGCTTAAATGAACATCCCGATATTGTAATTTCATTTTCAGAGAGTACTTGGTCATTTACTAATTCATTGAGTTTTACTAGCAAAGATGAAATCAATCTGTTTTGGAATACGAATTATGATATTAATAATGATAACATTAAAAATATCAAATTATTAGGGTTTCCCTTTAAGTATCGAGATATTAAGATGGATGGACGAAAAGGATTAGCAAGCTTCGTGGAAATACGTTATAAAGATAAAGCTCCGTCTGATTACGGTTACTATAGTATTGTCGAATATGATCCAGTAGTTAAACAGAGTTCAAAAAATTACCCATGGTTAATTATGTCAGTAATCGGCAAACAGAGCGAATCCAAAGGTAAAACTCCGCTGACGAAAGATGAGATATATGAACTAGCAAAAAAAATTGAAGCTTCAATTAAACGAAGAGCAACAGAGCCATGATGATTTAATTAATATTTAGGGTAATAGGAATTTATAAATAGAGATTTTTAAAGATTAAGTATTATTGGTAAATAGTATTTCAATTTACAAAAGCTGAATCCTTAAAACTATAAATTAGTTAGTGCATTATGATTAAAAATAGCTTATAAAGAAGAAGTTAGAATGTAAAAGTCGATATTAATTAGAATGTTAAATGAACTTTATAAAAAGTTTATATCAAAATTTTAAGTGAAAATTATATACCTAGTAAAACGACAGATTGAAAGTGTTATAACTTAAAGAATATAAAACGTTTTGAATTATTCAATTAAAAGTGTTGTGACAAAGGAATTTTTCAAAAAAGAGATTGTTATAATAAAAAAGATAACACTATTTATCTTAATGTAAGTAACAATGTTTATAAAAATACTCATTTAACAGCAAATTAAAAACCTTTATTGATATAAAAGATTCTTTAATCACCTATAGTTTATACAGATTTTTAAAGAGTAGCACAATAATATCTATAGATAGATTAATAATTATCAGTGATATTATGTAAAGAGTTTTAAATATTTCTTATTAATAACAAAAATAGCAATGA
The DNA here is from genome assembly GCF_016101285.1 of Gilliamella sp. W8136. Classification (NCBI taxonomy): domain Bacteria; kingdom Pseudomonadati; phylum Pseudomonadota; class Gammaproteobacteria; order Orbales; family Orbaceae; genus Gilliamella; species Gilliamella sp. W8136. The sequence continues at coordinate 13,486 of NZ_JACFQU010000026.1, read as the reverse complement.
TAGCCATTAAAGCGCTAAAGAATGCGACAAGGTAGTTAAAATATTCCGCTAGTGTCATAGAGAGAGAAGAACCGATAATTTCAGAAAGTAGTAGAGTACTTTGAAATACGGCGTAATCAGTAGCTGTTTGTTTGCTTTGTTTAGCATAAATCATGGTAAAGGTATAGATACTAACATTAATAAATCCTATACCAATTCCCAACAACGTCATTGATATGATAACCGTAACTGCATTAATATAATTTGGGTAATAATCCAGTACACTCCAGCTAAAAACTAACGATGCAACTAGGCTAAAACCTAATTTTAAGGTATAACTAGGGGGATGTTTTTTTAGTAAATAGGCCGCGAGTATGCAACCTAATATCATTGTTAAATAACCGCCGATACCTGTATACAGTCCTACATCACTAACCGATAAGCCACGATCTAAAAGAATCAACTTAGACATGGTTAAAATCACTGAGCCAGCAAAGGGTACGAGTAGTACCAGTAATAACATTGAATAAGCCTTTGGTCTTTTAAAAAAGAGGCCAATTTTAGCTCGAGGTTTAGGTTGTGACGTGTAAAATAATTTAGGCTCTTTCCATAATAGTAGTTGTGCAATTGAAAAAATAATAATTACAACCAGTAATAAAATACTGTAAGTTTTTCCTAAGTAGTCATAACAAATACTAACACCTGCACCACCAATTAACATACCCATAATATTACCCATCACTTGAATACTATTAATTTGCGTAATGGTGTTGATTTGTGCTAAGTCAGCAGCTAAACCATCAGTAGCAATATCTTGAGTGGCAGAAATAATACAAGACAAAATAATAATACCAATTAATTGGTTGGTAGTATTTTCAGTAAAAGGAGTGAAAGCAATTACGGTAATTAATATCGCTAATAAAAACTGCATAGGGAGTAGCCAAGTTTTACGATAACCTATTTTATCCAGCCAATAATTTTCTACAAAAGGTGCCCATAGAAATTTAACTACCCAAGGTATCCCTGCTAAGGGAATTATTGCAATCACAGCCAGTGATACGCCTGCATCACGCAATAAAATAGGATAAGCATCAAACGCTAAACCAACTGGAATACCTTGAATAATATAGAGTTGGGCTATTATAAATAGAAAATAGGGTCGGCGGTTACTGCTAGTATTTTGGTTATTCATAAAGCATTTTCATAAATCTTTTATTTTTAATAAATCTATAAAAGAGGGCATTTTTACTGCTAAAAAAATTATATGAAATAGTAGCTTTATTTTATTGTAAATGCAAATGATATTTGTTATCGTTTACGGATTGTGAAGGAGCATATATGCATTTAGATGAAATATTAAAAAATTATAGACCTGATAATCATGTCGATGGTTCTAGCTATATAGAGCTTCAGCCTGGCTTATCTGTGTGTGTGGTAACAGCAGAGCATTTAAATGCAGTAGATGTATGTAAAAAATTTCCTAGTTGTAATAATCATGTATGTTTTAACTGCCAATTACAGGGAAAATTACAGATGCAAATTAAAGATCGGCACTTTAGCACCCATAAAGGCGATTTAATCTTTGGTTTTACTGGTGGCGAAAACTTTTGCTTACAGCATTCTGATGATTTTTGTAATGTGGAAGTCATGGTAATGCCAAAATTATTAGAAGTTTTGCTTGGCGATATCGATTTTCAATTTTCTTGTTTAGATCATAATATGAATTTTTTTTTACACCATCATAAGTTAGAGGCTAATAAAAATGTGCTATCTTCAGCAAGGCAACTGTACCATTTAATACGAAACACCGATTGTAGAGTGACTAACAGATTATTATTGTATGCTTATGTTTTAGAGTATTTAAATTGGTATTTTCATGCGTTTAATAGTTGTTTAGGAAAACAAGAATTTACCCAAAGAGAATACAAACAAATCAATGTTGCACATGATTATTTGTTAAAAGATTTAAGCAGTCCTCCTACCATTGATTGGCTAGCAAAACAAGTAGGAATGAATCAAAATAAGCTAAAAAAAGGCTTTAAAAAAGTATTTGGTAAAAGTATTTATGCCTATTTTTTAGCTGAGCGTATGAATAAAGCTAAGCAGTTATTAGTAACTAATAGCGTAACTGAGACAGCGATTATAATGGGTTATAGCAATATTAGTCATTTTAGCTCAGCTTTTCGTAAGCAATTTGGGGTACTACCAAAAGAAGTACGCCAACAAAATGCTTACACAATCAATAATAGTGAGTAATTCAGCTACTATTGACTTTATTTGCTGTTTGTTTATCGGTTATTGACTGCAAATTTAAAAAAACATCTGCTTCACCATTTGCTTTTTGATGCCAATCAATGATTAAAGGTGTTTTCGATGCAATTCTGGTAAAAGCATAATGTTCCATTTCTCGAACTAAATTAGCTAATTCAGGGCACTCAAGTTTATTAAAAACTTCAGCATAGATACATTGATCAATATGTATATGATAACAATCTTTTGACAACATGGTTTGGCTATAATTTAATATTCCTAGTTGTTGGTAACTGTCTAAAAATGCTAACCAATACTGATATACAGCCTCTGCTGGATTAGCTAATAAAGCAAAGGCTTCAGCTTGAGGCCATAACCATTGCATTTCCATATCACCTGTATCTAAAAACATTTTACGATAAAGTGGATAAGCGATTTCTTTTCCTACCGTTTCACGAAATAAACTATAACCTGATGTAAACATCGTTAAATCTTTGATTAAGTTTTTCCATTCAATACTCTTCTGGGCATATTGCTCAAGTTGTTTTTTCTGTTTTTTCCAACGTATAAGCATTTTGATAACAAAAGAAGTTAATTGAAAACGGTTAAGTTTACTTTTTAAAGACTGCCATACTTCCGATTGAAATAAAAATTGTTTTTGTAAATAAACCATTCTTGGATGAACTTTATCTACTGTATACCAGTTTTTACCGTAATGTCGGAGTGTTTGTACATTATAAATATTGGATTCTAACCAACCAAAATAGTTGTTTTGGTGTTTTAGTGCATCAGTATCTCCTGTACGCCAAGAAATACCTCTTTGCTCAAGCATTTGCACTAAATATTCTCGGGTAGTCGTTGATAAAAATTCAACAGGATAAACACCATTTTTTTCTTTCAATTTGTTATTTAACCAACAATCGATTACAGCACATGCCATTAATGCAGTGAGATCGTATGAAGAAATGCTACCTTGTAACATTATGCCTTGCTTAGGTTGGTTATCAGGAAATATACAGATATAAGTATCCGGATCGGCTTTGGGTTTATGCTTAATAGATTGACCACTGCTATAGAACTTTTTCGCTAAAAAGTTAATAGTTTTAGTACTAGGATTAAAATTAGCGATAGCTTTTGCCATGGCTAAAGGAAAGAATTGAATATGAAAGCGACTATCAAAAGTAGTAATTGGAGCAAGTTGTTGGTCATAACGCTCACTGCTTAAAGAAATGACTTCAGGTGTGCCATAGGGGATCATGGCTAAAGGTTTTTCTTGACCAAAGAAATGAAATTGATAGGGATCTTTCTTCCAAGGCGTCGCGATAGTTTGTAATTTACCTTGCTGAAAAACGGTTATTTTTTTTGTAAAGTTAGCAAGCATTGAGTAGGGGCTAGTTTTACCACCCCCATAAGCAGCGCCCATATATAATCTAGAACAGTAAGTCCCAGTAGTGGATTTTTTGGCTTGAGCCAGTTGCATTAACATTAAGGATGTGATACCAGGCGATAACCCCATTCCTGTATAAATACTACACTGTTTTTTTTGAGCTGCTGTATGTAAGGCTAATATGGCTTTGCTAGCACTGGCACTGTCATTAATATCAATACAATCAATTCCAGCATCTAAACACAGTTGATGAGGAGCATCTAATAAACGTTCCATAGGTCCCATTGCTAAAATAGCCAAATTGTAATTTTTTAATAGCTCTATGGTTTGTTGTTTATTATTAATATCAAGGGTAACAAAAGGGATATCCTTTTGGGTCAAAGTGTTTTGACGGCTTGCACAAGTTATGGAAATATCAGGATAACTTTGTTTTAAGTATTTTAAAATACGCTGTCCAGTTTCGCCGGTACCACCAATTACAATAATCTTTTTTGCGTGAGTGATAAAAGAAGAGATTGTCATCAAATTGCCTCCGTTGCAGTTAAAGTATTATGAGTTGTAGTACTAATCTGAATAATGTTTTCAGCTAGCAATTGATTGATAATAACTTCGCTAGGGATAGCTTCATGCAAGCTATAAGCACCCGCAACTACCGTATTTTCTAATAAATATTTAGCTGTGATAGCGATAACTGTACCCGTTGCAAGATAGGTATCGCCTGTTAGTAAATTGCCTTCAATGATCCTGCCGTCAACTAATTTAATATTACATTTAATAGAATAAATAGGTGATAGCTTAAGCATATCTTTGGCAGAAGCAGAGGCTAACCTTTTCGCGGCTTTAGTGATTTTTTCTGGGGTTTTATAGTAACCAAACAATTTGGCGATGGCACAACTAAAAGCCGCTTTAGGACCAATATTTGCACCCCATACTTTCAGGTTTGGAATTTTATAATGATTGGTTAATCTACGCAGTTCTTCTGAATAAATTAGCATAGTACTTACTTTACCAATAGGTTCAGCAAAAGTTTGTTTATTGGCGGCTTTAAAAAAAGGAACTTTAATCAATTTATTATTAGCGATATAGCAAAAGCCACGATTTTCGCCAAAATCACCTAAGCCGACAATAATATCCCATGCTGAGTTATAGCTCCAAGCATCACGACCTGCATAACAAACTTCCAAATTTTCGATAGGTTGCTTATCAGAATAATGAGTTATTAGGTAATTGGGATAGACTCCTGATAAACCTGGTAGTAATCCTGCATTAATGATAAGTGGAACAGTTGAAGGTTTTGCCATTACTAATTGACTTAGATGCTTTAATAATGGATCGTAACCACCGGCATCAATATAAGGCGTACCCGTTTGATAACATATATCTGCAACAGTCGATCCCACTATTTGTGACGGACCAATGCAAGAAATCACCAAGTCAGCTTGTTTGCAATGTTGGCTAAGTAGCTTTTTATCTAATGCATCAAATTGTAAACTTGTTAATCGGTTATTATCTAAAGATAATTGAGTGTTTCGAGTCACAACGCTAATTTGACATTGACTGTGTTTTAGTAAATAGTCAATGACAGTTTTTCCTACTTTACCTGTACCACCTAGAATTAAAACATCAGAATAATTATTTTGCATAAATCATTTCCTGTTTGATACTAGTCGGTTTATTAGCCGACTAGTTAAATTTAGTGTCAGTAGCTATAAGCAAAACCAATCCCGACAGTTCTGCCTCTACCAGGTGAACCAATAGTTGCATCTGGTCCCCCAGCATACATAGCAGGTATGTAATATCCCCAAAGATCATAAGTTTTATTCAGTAAATTATCCCCCCAAATATAGACTTGTGCGTTAGCATTTTTAATACTAATTCGAGCATCTAACTTGTTGTAAGGTTTCAAACCAAAGGTATTTTGTACATCGTTTTTGCGTGAACCAATATAGCGGTTGCTAATTCTGGTTTCTAAATCTAATCCAGCAATATTAAGTGGCATAGTATGTCGTAACGTAATATTCGCATTCCATTTAGCTGTATCAGGAATAGAGTTATGCTTTTTTACCTCAGCCAGACTTTTATTCGGTGTACCTACAATTTTGGCGTTGGTATAACCTAAACCACCAATAAGTTCTAAATTCCAAGGTGTTTTCCAAAAACCATCTAACTCAACTCCATAACTTCGGGTATCATAGTTTTCGACAACCGATACAAAAGTTGCAGGGTTGTATGCCATTAAGTGTTCGCGCTTAGTATTATTATGAAAAATAGCCGTATTTAATCCCAAAGTGCTGCTGTCATTTTCTAACTTTAATCCTGTTTCATAGGCGTTAACATAGGCAGATTTATAAGCTTGATCTGCTACTCCTAACGTTGCAAAGTCGGTACCTTGATCATTAAATCCTCCTGTTTTATAGCCACGGGAATAAAGTGCATAGAGAGTGGCATTGTCATTTAATATAAAGTTAAATCCAAAGCGTCCTGTTGTGTAGTGATCGGTTATTTTTTGTTTATCTAAAGCCGTTGCTGGCATATTTGGTGCTGCGTTTTTGTAAATAGAGTTTGCATACCATTTTGCTCGGTAGTTTTTCTTTTCATAAGATTGGCGAATACCTGCTGTTAGTTTAAATTTATCCGTAATGGGGTAGCTTATCTCTCCAAATATGCCAACATTATCGGTTTCGAATTTTCTATGAATATCGGCATTTAAAGGATTAACCGGATAAAAAACATCAAAAACATCATAGGTATTGCGGTGACGGTCGTTCTTATAATAGTTAATACCCGCTACCCAAAAAATAGAGTCCTCTTGTTTAGATGAAATTCTAAATTCTTGGTTAAACAAATTCTCATGAGTGATAAACGACCAATTTGAAGGGGGTCTCATACCGATTAAATGATTATAAAGATCACCTTCATAAATCGGTGATTGAGTATCAATTTTTGTATGAGAATAGCCTGTAATAGACGTAAGCACACTATTTTCTAATTCGTGCTCTACTTTGAAATTAAAACGATAGATTTTTTTATCACTTTTATCGCTGCTATTAGGGATATCAATTTTCGGATGATGACCATAGGGACGCATCATATACATATCATCCATACCCATAGCATCTTCAACTTCTGTAATAAATAGGATCGAAGTATTTTCAGATGGTTCCCATAGTAATGAACCTCGTGCCATCTTATTTCTGAGAATACTAACAGGTTCATTATCATAATGATTATCAATAATACTATCGGTTTCATCATAAAGTACAGCTAGTCGTCCACTTAGTGTATCGGATAAGGGACCACTAATAACACCTTGAGTTAATTTATGATTATCTTCGCCAAATTCTGTTTTAAAGTCTCCTTCCAAATAAAGGGTTGGTTTTTGGGAGATGATATTAATCGCACCCGCTTCGCTATTTCGACCAAATAATGTGCCTTGTGGACCTTTAAGCACTTCAACACGTTCTACATCTAATAAATTTAAAGTAGTGTTTTTAATCGATTGAGGCATACCATCAACAATAATACTTACTGAACTATCATCACCGCTCATGGGTAGCACCGAACCGACACCACGCATTCGAATTGATTTTGCTCCTCCCATATTACTGATAACCTGTATTCCTACCGTATCATTTAAAGCCTTTTCTAGTGTGTTTTCTTGTTGTTCGACAATCTGTTTGTTATCAATCACATTAACCGTAAAAGGGATGTCTTTGGCGGATTCTTTAACATGTCGTGCAGTGACTGTCATGGTATCTACTGATGCTTCTCCGTCGGCGGGAGTATTTTCCGCGTTAGCGCTAAAGGATAAGCATAAAGCGCTAGCCAAAAGTAATTTATTGTTAATATTATAATTAACAGCGACTAATGGCACAGAGGACAGATTGTTTCTTAGAGTGGGTAGGTGTTTCATATTTATTTCCTAAAATTACAGATTAAATCAATTAACTAATTATTTTTTTAAGGTGTTATCATCGATTGGTAATGAGCTCTCATTTGTTGCTTCGCTATTTTTACTAGTGCTTGAATAACTTTTGCTTGTTCTTTAATAAGATAAAAATGGTTACCCTGAAAATGTTCACAATGAAAGTGTTGTGTTGTCTGTTTTTCCCATGCAAGTGCTTGTGCTTCAGTAAGTTCAGTATCTTGTAATGCCACAAATATGCTTATAGGAATATCAAACGGATGAGGATTAATTTTTGGCTGCCATGATTCAATAAGTTGATAGTCATTTCTAATAATAGGTAATAACATTTGTGCTAACTCAGGATGAGTCGCTAAAGAAAAGGGCATACCATTGAGTTTTTCAATTTCATCAAGAAGTATCTCATCAGTCTCAAGATGTAAGTTGCTAGAATTTTTATGGGAAGGCGCTTCGCTAGCAGAAATTACCAACTGATAGGGATTGGGTAAGTTGCGTGCTCGTAGCGCAAGACAAAGCTCATATACTACATATCCGCCCATGCTATGCCCAAACAGTAAATAAGGTTTATCAAGTAATCGTTGTTGGATTAATGCCTCAATCAATCCATTAATTAACTCATCCATATTATTAATTAGCGGTTCGGCCAGCCGCTCTTCTCGACCAGGATATTGAATCGCTACCAACTCAATAGAGCTTGGTAAGGTAATTGGCCAACGTTTAAAGAAACTTGCACAGCCACCCGCATGGGGTAGGCAAATGAACCGCTGTTTAGCCAATGGCCGGGGTTGATAAATACGACACCAAGAAGCATTGTTGTTGGTTATATTGTCTGATAGTGCACTATTCATTGGTTCTCCTTATTGCTAAACTTCTGAATGAGTGGTCTAAAATAATCTTTACTTACCTTGAATGAATGAACATCAAATGGCTCAAGCGCTGTTAATAAGTTATCTATTGCATATTGATGATGACCGCCATTATTCATACCTTCTTTAAAATAAAGATTAACAAAACCAGCAACAAAATTATCTTGTAACTTCTGTTGCCACTCTGTAAATTCAAAGCCTTTTAGTTGACAGCCTAATTCAATAAACCAATGGTAAATTTGTTCGACATTTAAACTGTCGGTTGAAACTAAATGGAAATTTTTGCTGGTGCCATAATGGGTTTGAGTGATAGCACAAATGCTTTGTGCTACAAAATCAACCGGTACCACATTTACTTTTAAAGTTGAGTGTGGATACGCTGCAATATCTAAGCAGGCTTTATAGAACTTTAAAAAAGCATCATCATTAATAAAAGGATCTTCTGTCGTTGCCCAAGTAATAGTAGCTGGACGCATGATATTGATAGGAACGCCCCGATCTCTTGCCTGATAGAAAAGATTTTCTGCCATTATTTTTGATTGTTCATAAGTTAAATCAAGATCTCGCCAACGAGTAATCGTTGTAATTTCAGGAATGGGTTCATCTTCATCGTGATCAATTAATGCATGGTGAACAGCAATAGTAGAAACATAATTCAGTTGTTTAATCTTATTAGCGATTGTTAATTTAAGAATATTAAGCGCACCTTGTACATTAGTGGGAAACAAGCTACTGAGGGGATCCATTAAATTAATAATAGAAGCGTTATGAATAATTATGTCGATTTCATTCGCTAATTGTTGATATTCAGATTCGGTTAATCCCAAATTATCTTTATCCACTGCACCACAAAAAATCTTAATGCGCTGTTCGGCTTGTGGAAGGGATACACCTTTTTCTGTAGCCGCTTTAAATAACCGATTAAAGCCTTGCTGTTCATCTTCTGCACGTAATAAACAGTAGATGTTATAGGAAGTTTTATGCAGTAACGTACTCAAGATATAGATACCTAAGTAACCATTAGCGCCTGTTAGTAATATATTTTGTGGGTGATGATCGTTATCAAATGCTTTAGCATGAGTTAAACCGACCATTGCTTGTTCAGCCATAGTGACTAAATCGATACTTTCTAACCATTTATTTTTTGAGTCATTACTGCTTTTTAATGCGGTTGCCATCTTAACAAATATACTGTTATTAAAAATTAACTCTAAGGTGGCGGGATAACCTTTAGCCAGTAAAATGCTGAGTAGATTAATCGCTGATAAGCTAGAACCACCTACTTGGAAAAAATCATCATTTCTAGAAACCTGACTGATTTTCAATAAATCTTGCCAAATAGTTAATAGATCCTGTTCTACAGGATCTGCCGTTGGTTCTTCAAAATCTTGGCTAATAATAGTATGGGGTTCTTCAAATAATCGACTTAATTCTTTACGATCTACCTTACCGTTACTGCTAAGTGGTAATTGCTGAAAGATATCAATTCGTTCTGGGATCATATAATCAGGAAGGTTATTCGCTAATTGCTGTTTAACTTGGGCAATAAATTCTGTTTCACTTTTATCTTCTAAATCGTTTACGACAATAGCTGCAGCTAAACTGCTGGTATTATTAATTGCAATAGCTACGGCTTGTTTAATTGTGGCGATATGATTGAGTGCAGCCTCTATTTCTCCTAGTTCTATACGATATCCTCTGATTTTAGTTTGATTATCTTCACGCCCTAAAATCTCAATTATTCCTTGTGTAGTGTAAAAACCGATATCACCTGATTTATAGAGTCGTTGACCTGTGACAGGATGATTGATGAACCGATAGGCTGTTTGTTTTTCATCAGCTATATAGCCCGTTGCTAAACCATGTCCGCCGATATACATTTCGCCAATTACATAATCAGGACATTGCTCAAGGCGTTCATTTAAAATATAAATTTGATGATTAGCTAAGGGTTTACCATATGGAATTCGTATGGTGTATTTATCACACACATTATTGATTGGATAACTCACACACCAAATTGACGTTTCTGTTGGACCACCTAAACTTATTAACTGTAAATTAGGTAAATGTTGATTTATTAAAACCGGTAGGGTAACGGGGATTTTATCACCTGACAAAAAGGCTGTTTGTAAACTGCTTAGATTTAGTTGGTCATCCCATTCTAACCAATTAATTAACATCTGCATTTGTGCAGGAACCGAATTCCAACGAGAGATTTGATGTTGCTCAATCAGATGTCCCCAATGTTCTGGATTTGTTTTTTGTTCAGCATCGGGTAATACTAAGCAACCACCTGCGGCTAAAGTACCGAAAATATCCCATACAGATAAATCAAAACTAAAACTTGCTAAACCTAGTGTTTTATCACGATGAGTTAAGCCAAAACGTCTATTGATTTCAGTTACCGTATTCCATGCTGCAAAGTGGCTAACCATTACCCCTTTGGGTCTACCAGTAGTGCCGGAGGTGAAAATAATATAGGCCGTACGATGGGTCTCTTCTGATTTTTGTTGGTAACGATTAATAAACTGTTTAAAAGTGTTTGTTATGTTTGATGAATCAATATCATCAATTGCTTTCGGTTTATTAATTAATAAAATTTTTACTGAACTTAATAAATTTTCATGAAGATGGGGGGTATCAGTAATAACTAATTTTATTGCTGCATCTTCTAATATAGTCTGTTTTCTTGATGTAGGTTGTTGGCTTTCAATGGGTACATAGGTGGCATCGGCTAATAAAACACCTAATATAGCAGCTATTTGACTGGCTGATTTATTCATTATAATTGCAACATTATCACCAGATTGGCAACCTGCTTGTTGTAACTGTTGACAAATACTCAAAGCAAATTCTGCCAACTGTAAATAATTTAGATGATAATCACTCGCAATGATTGCTGGGGCATTAGGTCGGATTAGAATTTGTTGGCAGAAATCATGATGTAAAAACTGTGGCTGATAAGCGGTAAATGTATCATTATCCTCTGCTTGACGTTGTTGCATAGCCATTGGCAATTTGATAATAACATTACTTTCCCATAGTCTTTTGTCATCAGCTAGATCATTTAATAATTCGCTTAAAGAGGCAAAAGCTGCCTCAGCCATTCCCTCAGGAAATATTCCTTGTCTGATATCCCAATCTAATTGCAATGTGCCATAGCGTTCAGTCGTTTGGCAGTCTAACCATACTTGAGGTGTTTGAGTAATACCATAATGTAATTTAGCATTACGCATAAATTCATTGTCTGCAAGGTTATCGCCTTTGACGCCGAGGGTACTGGTATAAACCACGGGAACCAATATATTAGCTTGATTTTGTTGATTCATTACCCGTAATACATCAATACCTGTAAACTCATTGTGTTCTAGGTCTTGCCAAAGTTGTTCTTGTAACGCTTGACTACGCTGTATGAAAGAATGCTTTGGGTTATTTCTAATGCCCAATACATTGACTGCTATAAAATCACCTACAATGTTATGTACCCCTATGTAATCAGTAGGTCGATTAAATAAAGTTAAGTTAATACAAAAATTGGGATGACGAGACCAACGTGCTAACACATCCGTAAAAGCGGTTAACACCACACTTGATGGTGTTAGCTTATGGCTAGTCGCTATTTCACAAAGTGCTCGCCAACGTTCTTTAGTCAGAGTAAAGTTAAATCTTTCAAACGTTACAATTTGGTTTTGTTGCTTGCTAATTGTTGGTAACTCTGGAGGCAATGGCATCGTTTCGAGTTGTTTTAGCCAATACTGTTTGTGTCTTTCATAGCGTTCTTGATAAAGAGGATTATTAAAAGCTTGTTTTTTGGCTAATACCACATCACGGAAAGTAATAGGGAGTTCAGCTAAACTCATTACACCATGATGGTAAGCTTCACCAAGTTCAGCTAATAAGATTTGAATACTAGCAAAATCAGCAATTAATAGATCAATAGAAAAATGTAAAATTGCTCCATGTGCGATATGGCTTAGCTGTAAATCAAATAAAGGCCATTGATTAGGATCGTAGCAACGATGCGACAGTTGCTTTCTTATGGCTAATAGCTGTTGCTCTGTCTGTTGTGTATCTAATTGACTAAAATCATTTTCGATAAGTGATGGTAAAATTACTTCTGATTGTACTTGCTGTGTACCATCTTTTAGTATAATAGCTCGTAACATATCATGACGCATAATCAATCCATGCCAAGCTGCTTCTAACTGTTTGCCATTAGTTTTAGGTAATTCTAATTCAATATAACTATGGCAACCAACATCACCATATTCATAAAGATTACTACGACCCACCATATAAGCTAGTTGCAGATCAGTAAGTGGAAATGGTTGATAGCGTCCATGAGCATCATGTTCAATATGGTTATTATTAACTAATGATAAATATTCAATAATTTGTTGCTTATTCTCTTTTAAATACGCTTTATACTGTTCGGTTATTACCCCAGCAGGTGCTTTAAATTTTAACTGATCACCTTCTAACCAAAGTAATACGCCTTGTGAGGATAATTCGTTCAATAAAGTTTCTATAGTTATTGCTTTATTCATAGTGTACCTTCTTCAAATAGAGTGCTTTCATTAATAGCTATTGATGAGTGGGTCTGCCATTGTTGTTTGATATAATCACTTAAACTAGCAACTGTAGGTGCTGTGAATAATGCTCTAAGTGGAATAAGCTCAGGGGTAATATGTCGTTTATGGAGAAGTTGTATGATTTGAGTTGCAGTCAAACTATCACCACCACTTAAAAAGAAATCATCATATCGAGACAGAGCAGGGCATTTCAGAACTTCTTGCCATAATTCTGCTAATTGGCGTTCCAATTCATCTCGAGGCGGTTCTTTATCTACAATGTTAGTTGTATGATTAGCAAGTTCACTAATAATGGTTTTACGATCTACTTTACCATTAGCATTCAAAGGCAGATCTTGGTAAATGACCAAGCTAGTAGGTACCATATAGTCAGGTAATAGTTGCTGTAACGATTGTTTTATATCGTGTTCAGTTGTACTTACCCCTTGCTTTAATTGGATTGCAGCAGCCAATTGAGGTGGCATGCCGACTGTTACAGCAACAG
>NZ_JACFQU010000025.1:0-33727 GCF_016101285.1 Gilliamella sp. W8136 | reverse complement strand
ATACTAAATTTTTTGACCATGATATTTGTCTCCTATGATTTTTGTTTATATCATAGAGGCGACTTTTGTCCACTTTTTTGGCGAGAATCAAAGATAACAATTGATAACCCATGGAATAAATAGTAGATATAGATTTCTATATTGTTTAGATTATCGTTGTAGTGTATAAAATAAAAAATTATAGTTATCATGAAATATTATTTATTAATGACCACACGGCAGTGGCAAGAATTACAAAAACAAAAAGAAGATAATTCAATCATTCGCCCCAGATCTTTTGTATTTAACACTATTATTCAAGATAGTAAGCTGAAACCCGTCCGCTATGATTATAGTAGTAAGATGGATGACATTATTAAATATTGTGTTAAACATCAAGATGAGTGTAAAAACCTATACCCAACCCTTGAAGAGCTTGGTTTATATTATGGTAAGAATACCTATAATAAAGATGATAAAAAGTTCTCAGCAGCCCTAAAAGAAGCAATCGAGTCACAGCGGGCTATTTTATTTGAAATACCGATTGAGTATCATTCTGGTATGTTACAACCAGAAAATAATCCTATAAAATCAAATATTAATAGAGTTCCTCGTAAATTAACTCCTGATGAAGTAAAAGCTTATGAACTTAAAACAAGATATGATAATCAAGATAATTATATTGAATTTACAGTTTATAATTTAGCGAACCAACCTTTTACTATATTTGATAATGCTAGCCAGAAGATGCTGAAGCAAGGGACGTTAGACAGCAGTGGTTACGCTTATGTTAGCTTACCCGTAAACGCCCAATATGTTGATATCGTTTTTGATAAGCAGCAAGACAATCGCCCATGGTATTATGATGTACCATTACAATTATTAGGAGGGATTCGTGATGCAGCGCAATCTGTATCCGATTTAGCATGGGATTCCTCGACGATTAACCTAACAATGAAATATGGTTTTAACGTCGAAACGGAGAATCCTCTTCAATTTGGTAAAGTTCCTGAAGCTGAAACTATATCAGGTGCACTTACTCATGGCATAACCCAGTTTCTAGTCGGTTTTATTCCAGTATCTAAAGCGCTCAAATTTATTAAACCTATATCGAAAATGGGTAAGCTAGGTCAAAGCACGATTGCTGGCGGGGTCGCTGATTTTACGGTTTTTGCACCTCACGAAGAACGGCTATCAAATTTAGTCCAATCATTCAAAGAACTACAAAATCCAGTTACAGAGTATTTACAAGCTAATCCTGATGACAGCGCTGCCGAAGGACGGTTAAAAAATGTTTTAGAAAGGTTATTGCTTGGTTCGTTAGTTGAACCTTTTTCCCATTCATTACGAACATTAAAATACGCAAGAATTAAATGGATGGTGTCGGATGTTAAAACAAAAGCTCACTATAAACTTGAAAGTGTAACTAATGAAACGGTAACTATTAAAACTGAATCAGGTAGCAAAGGCAATTGGAATAAAGAACTTAATAATCCTCAACCTAATAAAATATATATTGTAGATGGTAATAAAAAATATCATACTGACCATTTAGGGAGAGTGGTAAGGGTTGAGGCGACGCTTAAACTTGATAAATTAGACAGAAATACTTACCAACAATTGAAAGCAGGTAAACAAGGTAATGCAGACGATGAAGGTGGTCATTTAATTGCTTCGATACTGAATGGACCTGGCGAAAAGATTAATATGTTGCCAATGAATTCCAACCTCAATCGTAGCTTATGGAAAAAGCTAGAAAATGAATGGGTTAAATCCTTAAAAGAAGGTAAAACAGTTGAAGTTAAGATAGAGCCTATATATAAGGATACAGATATAAGACCAAATAAGTTTAGGGTATCGTATTATGTTGATAATAAAGACTTTTCTTATATAGAATTTTATAACCAAGCGAGTAAATAAATATGATAGATGATCTTTATAATAGAATCGGGCAAATATTAGTTATGAGTTGTCCAAATGATGCGGTAAAAATAGAAACGGGTATAGAAATTGCAGATGAACATGATGCAGCTGGTTACTATTTTTATTATTTTGATAAAAAAAACAATAAAAAACACTTTTTGCCTGATCCTGATGCTACGGATGATATATTTCATACCATGCTAGAAATTAAAAAGTATTTTCTTGATAACAATCTTACTAACGGCGAGCCGATCTGGACGGGTTGTATCGTTGAGATAGATATTAAAAATTCAAAAATTAATTTTGAATTTAAGTATGAGCGGTTTATTAGTATTTTTAAAAATGATGACTAATATTAATCATTAGATAGTTAGGCTGAATTAGATAATAGCAAATCCAAACATAAGCACATTTTATGTATGTAAACACAGTGCTATTATTTATCTTACTGTATATTAGAGTCTTAGTATTTGCGTCTAGGCTTAACGTCGAACATTCGCGACTATGCAAACTGGCGCAAATATTCATTATTGAACAAGTAGGAGGATGCATGGCAAGTTTTACAAGAGTTTGGCTTAATTGCATCTTAACTAAATGGATCATACGAAAAAATTAACACCCTGCCAATGAATTCAAATCTCAAATGTGGCGAGTGGAAAGCTCTAGAAATTAGATGGGCTAAAAACTTGCCAGAAAGTAAAACAGTAAAAGTTGAGATAGAGCCTATATATTAGGGTACAGTTATAAGATCAACTAGGTTTAAGGTATCTTATTCTATAGATAATGGGCGATTTATGCAGATAAATTTATTAAACCAAGCAGGTGGATAAAATGACAAAAACAGACGATCAATTAAATAATGAAATTGGGCAATTACTATTTAAATCATCACCTAATGGAGCAAAACGAGTAATTGCTCGATTAGAATTTACCCCAGAGATGGATGCTTGCACCTATTTATTTGATTATTATAATCAAAATGATGAATTAAATTGGTATCTACTGGATGACGATATAACAATTCCTTTAATTGATACGGTAACAGAGCTTAGACAATATTATATTGATAATAACCTAACTAATGGTTTACCTGCGTGGAGAGGTTGTATTATAACTGTTGATATTGAAAATGCTAAACTTGATTTTGAATTTAAGTATGAACGATTTATCCCTCTTTTTGAAGATGACGATCTTAAAGATTAAATAGTTAGGCTTGATCAGATAATAGCAAATCCAAATATAAGCACATTTTAAGTATGTAAACACAGTGCTATTATTTATCTTACTGTATATTAGAGTTTTAATATTTGCGTCTAGGCTTAACGTCGAACATTCGCGACTATGCAAACTGGCGCAAATATTCATTATTGAACAAGTAGGAGGATGCATGGCAAGTTTTACAAGAATTTGGATTAATTGCATCTTAACTAAATGGATCATACGAAAAAATTAACCTCCTGCCAATGAATGCTAATCTTAATCGTGGTGAATGGAAACATATGGAAAATGAATGGGCTAAAGCCTTGCGAAAAGGTAAAACAGTCAAAGTTAAGATAGAGCCTTTACATGAAGGTACAGATATAAGACCAAATAGGTTTAGAGTGTCATATTCTATTGATAATAAAGGATTTTATTATTTAGAATTTTATAACCAAGCGAGTAAATAAATATGATAGATGATCTTTATAATAAAATAGGGCAAATATTAGTTATGAGTTGTCCAGATGATGCGGTAAAAATAGTAACGGGTATTCAAATTTCAAAAGAAAATGATGTTGGCGGTTACTTTTTTAATTATTTTGATAAAAAAATAATAAAAAAGAATTTTTGCCTGATCCTAAAGCTACAGATGATATATTTCATACCATGCTAGAAATTAAAAAGTATTTTCTTGATAACAATCTTACTAACGGCGAGCCGATCTGGACGGGTTGTATCGTTGAGATAGATATTAAAAATTCAAAAATTAATTTTGAATTTAAGTATGAACGATTTATTGGTCTTTTTGAAGATGATGATTAGTCTTAATTATTAAAATAGCTAACCCAACCACATTCCATATATATAAATACAGTTTTATAATCTATCTAACTGTATATTAAAGTATTATTTGCGTCTAAGCTTAACGTCGAACATTTGCGACTGTAGCCAACTTACGCAAATATTCATTTGAATGCTAATTTTAATCGTAGCTTATGGAAAAAGATAGAAAATAGATGGGTTAACGCCTTGCAAGACGGTAAAACAGTTAAAGTTGAGATAGAGTCTATATATTAGGGTACAGATATAAGACCAACTAGGTATAGGGTATCGTATTATGTTGATAATAAAGACTTTTCTTATATAGAATTTTATAACAAAGCGAGTAAATAAAATATGATTGATGATCTTTATAATAGAATAGGGCAAATATTAGTTAGTAGTTACCCAGATGATGCGGTAAAAATAATAACAAAAATCGAAATTGTAGAAGAAAATGATGTTGCTACTTATGTTTTTATTTATTTTGATAATAAAAACAATAGAAAACAATTTGTGCCTGACCCTAAAGTTACAAATGATATATTTCACACAATGCTAAAACTTAAAAAGTATTTTCTTGATAATAATCTTACTAATGGAAAACCGATTTGGGTGGGATGTATCGTTGAGATAGATATTAAAAATTCAAAAATTGATTTTGAATTTAAGTATGAACGATTTATTGATGTTGATGATGATGAATAATATTAATCATTAAATAGTTGGGCTGAATTAGATAATAGCAAATCCAAACATAAGCAGTGCTGTAAGTACTCTACTGTGTGTTATAAAGTCTTATTATTTGCGTCTAGGCTGATAGTTGAACATTCACGATTGTAGCGAGCTGGAGCAAATATTTATTATTGAACAAGTAGGAGGATGCATGGCAAGTTTTACAAGAGTTTGGCTTAATTGCATCTTAACTAAATGGATCATACGAAAAAATTAACACCCTGCCAATGAATTCAAATCTCAAATGTGGCGAGTGGAAAGCTCTAGAAATTAGATGGGCTAAAAACTTGCCAGAAGGTAAAACAGTAAAAGTTGAGATAGAGCCTATATATTAGGGTACAGTTATAAGATCAACTAGGTTTAAGGTATCTTATTCTATAGATAATGGGCGATTTATGCAGATAAATTTATTAAACCAAGCAGGTGGATAAAATGAAAAAAACAGACGATCAATTAAATAATGAAATTGGGCAATTACTTTTTAAATCATCACCTAATGGAGCAAAAAAAGTAATTGCTCAATTAGAATTTACACCAGAGATGGATGCTTGTACCTGTATATTTGATTATTATAATCAAAATGATGAATTAAATTGGTATACATTGAATAGTGATATAACGAGCCCTTTAATCAAAGCGGTAAGAGAGCTTAGGCAATACTATATTGATAATAACCTAACTAATGGCTTACCTGTGTGGAGAGGTTGTATTATAACTGTTGATATTGAAAATGCTAAAATTGATTTTGAGTTTAAGTATGAACGATTTATCCCTCTTTTTGAAGATGACGATCTTAAAGATTAAATAGTTAGGCTTAATCCGATAATAGCAAATCCAAATATAAGCACATTTTATGTATATAAACACATTACTATAATTTATCTTACTGTATATTAGAGTCTTAGTATTTGCGTCTAGGCTTAACGTCGAACATTGGCGATTGTAGCGAAATGGCGCAAATATTTATTATTAAACAAGTAGAAAGATGCATGGCAAGTTTTACAATAATTTGGCTTAATTGCATCTTAACTAAATGGATCATAAGAAAAAATTAACTTCCTGCCAACGAATTCAAATCTCAATTGTGCTTATGGAAAAAGCTAGAAAATAGATGGGTTAAAAACTTGCCAGAAGCTAAAACAGTCTATGTTAAGATAGAGCCTTTATATGAAGGAACGAGTTTAAGGCCTGAAAGCTTTTATATAACCTCTTCAACTGATGGTGAGACTCTATCTGAACACACATTTAAAAATGCACCTAGAGGAAAATAATGTTAAAAAATAATAGTATTTATAATGAAATTGGCCAACTGCTACTCAATATAGCTCCTGAGGGAGCAAAAACAGTCATAATGAAAGCTGAGCTGTCTCCTGACGAGGATCATTGTAAGTGTCAATTTGATTATATAAATAAATCAAATGATATTAAACGATTTCTTGGAGGCGCTAGAGCTAATCGCGATATGTTAGATTATTTAGTGAAATTAAGACAATACAGTATTGATAATAACTTAACTAATGGTTTACCAGCGTGGGTAGGCTGTATTGTTACTGTCGATATTGAAAATGCTAAAATTGATATTGAATTTAAATATGAGCCATTTATTGAAAGGTAATCTTATTCCATTAAAATAGTTAAGCTTAATCAGATAATATCTGACCCACAGCTGTTCCATATGTATAAATACGTTATTACAATTTATATCACTGTAAATTAAATATTTATTTATGGTTAGGCTAATCTCCGAACATTGACAACTCGAGCGAATTAGCGCAAATATCTATTAGGGATGTGAAAGGTATATCGCAGTACTAGTATCTAAATAAAAATTTTAAAGAAAAACTCTTCAATCTTAGTTATGCAGTCTAACTATTTTCTAAATTAGAACTTAATACTAACGCAAATAAAGGCTGATTGTCTGAAGTTGAAGAGATCCTATTAAAAGCTAATTGTTCGTTACTGTCTAAATTGCCTTGATTGGAGGGTCTTTTGTTTTTATGTAAAATACAGATATAGATTTATGTAGGGCTAGAATGAAGACCATACCTAGCTCAAAATCTTATAGATCATGAATTACAAAAAATCATGTATAGTATGCCCAGATTCTTATAAAATTTTATTTTAATGCGGTCATTGATTAAATATTCAGATGTTAGGGCTGTTCTTTTAGTAAAATTTTTATATCTAAAAAAAATTAACTTCAAATTAAGAAAATACTTTAATCAAAAGGAGTTAGGCGTGCTTTTCAGGTCCGAACACTGCACCAAATCAATCAGCACTAACACTCTTTTAAATTCCTTAAAATACATTGAACCTAATAAACATAAAGCATTAACCCTATCTTATTATTCATTAAGTATCAGTAAGATAAATTTAGAACCCAAATTCTAGTTATATTTTTAGCTATATGAATGCAACATACCCAAAAAACATATACCTAAAATTACTATGGCAAGAAAAACTCTACCATTAATTGACACTCAAATAAAAGCAACCTAGCCAAAGCAGATAAGGATTATTCTTCATTTGATGATGGCGGTATATACCTTTTATCAGAGCAAATAACTTTGAGATTTAGCGTTTTAAGTATACGCACCCGTATACCAAAAAAAGGTATTACTTAGCTTTGGTAGTTACTTTGAGGTTTCACTACAGCAAGCAAGAAATCTAATAGATGAAGCTCTAGGACTGATTAAACAAGGCATAGATCTTTAAGAACATAAAGCAGAATAAAAGCAACTTCAATAAGAAGCTAGCAACAATACTTTTAATGTTATGACTGAAAAATGGTTTGAATTCAAAACAGAACCAGTATTACAAAAGCAAACCTAAAAAAAGGGCTATCATTATAGGATCATGTTTTTCCATATAAAAAAATTCAAACCCTTGAATGAGTTTTTTTATTGCTCAAGTATATTAAATAACATAATATCAATAAAAAATAATAAATATGGATGAATATATTATGTCTAATGATGAGCAAGATTTACTCGAGAGGTGTTATTTCCCAAGTTCTATATCTATAGCAGAGGAAATCCCAGAAGGGATTAAGTTTGAAATAAAGAAAATTCAGGATAGACAAAAATTAATGATTCGCCAAAAGTCAGCCTGCGATGTGTCATTTAATGATCAGTATGCAGAATGCAATGACTTTGATGCAATTTCTATTGAGAAATTATGCATAACCTTGATAAGAGCATTTAATTGTGATTGCTATATAATTATGTCTAAAATCAAAGAAGTAAATGTGCATTTATTAGGTGAGATGATTGAAAAATCTTTCTTTGAATTAAATGAACTGGGAGAATTAAATGGACTAGGTTTTGAACTATCAATTTCATTTGAATATTTCAACCTAAAATTAGATGAACTACTTTTGTATTATAATTATTTATATCCAGATAATAAAATAGATCACTTAATCGATCTTTAATTTCCAGTTAAATATTAGATACTGTAGATAAGAGAATTATATTGTTGTCTTTAGCTTGCTGTACGTTGTATGGCTGAGGTGATTATAGCATTGGTAAAGTTACTAACGACTTTAGGGTTGGTAAATGGAACTGCCTTAATAAAAAAATGAAAGTAAATTTGATCTTGAATTTGAAACATATCGTAATTAATCTTAATCAACTAGCAGACAAGTAATTCGCTCATACTTACATCAACATTAATTAACTCACCATATCGAGGAGTTATTAATAGTATTCGTATCACTGGAACTTGGCTATATTGCAAATTATATTGCTTTTATTGTAGTTTCATTTATAAAAATAATATTTAAATGTCATATTATTAAAAAAGATTTCTTAAATGGGTGTTTCACAGATGTGGAAACCGCAGATATTAAATATTTTTAAACGAAAATTATTCCATTAAAATTATAATTGCTATTCTTTAACCACCTTGATTGGCGGTTTTTTGGTTTTTATGGACACTAAAAATATAAACCATACATGGATTAAGCCTTATATAACAATGCTTACAAGAAATAATGTATAGTATGCACAGTTTTTATATTATTTTAATGAGAGAGAGTAATTTCTTAAATGTTCAAATGTGAGGACTGACTTTTGGTCAAATTTTTATATCTGCGAAAAATCGACTTTTAATCAAAAAAATAAGTACTAAAAATATCTAATTTAAGGGGCATTTTTTTCAGGTATACGAAGTGAATTTTAAATTATTAACTTTCTTTAATTAAAAGTGTTTATAACATACTTTTTAAGTTAATAAATCTCAATAAACTCAAATGGTTAATTTTAGCGCTGCCTGGCTTTCTACTGTAGAATATTTCACCGTAGTCGATCAAATGGCGATTGATTTCCATTTATCGATATTTATTATTCGTTTTTATCTATTTTTTATTGAAAGAAATAACATGATTACATATATATTTAATTGAAACATATATTTGTAATAGACGAATTAGAAAATTTTCTTGAAAATACTCACCGTACCTAATATACTGTATAAAAAAACAGTGTTAGAGTGTAAATATGGATGAAATAACTAAAAACTATATTAAATTAGAGCGCGCAGAGTTTGTTAGCAGATTGATGATTGACTCTGATTTGTCAGAAAAAGATGTCAAAATTGGTTTGTGTTTATTGCATGAGCTTTTGTATAAAATGATAATGAATACCAATACCAATACCAATACCAATACCAATACCAATACCAATACCAACGATGGTGGAGCATAGTCTTGTTATGATGCCGCATAATTTTTTGTGATAGGGGAATATTAATAATCGTATAGTTTGGTATCGCGCTCGGTTTTAATGTTGTCACAACTGATTACAATGTAACAAATGAGTAACTACAGTCAATATTAGTACATTACAAATATTGTTTGGTTGTTATCCTACTGATTCTTTTACTAATGCGAATTGTGGTTTTTGATTTTAGTGTGGACATTTCATTGATTATTATACCCTTTAACTACTAATTAAATTAACCAGAATTTTAATATAATTCTAAATTAATTCAGAATGTTATTACGGTTATTTCTCTTGATGTATTTTGCCGTCTTGAAGTTTTATTCCTAATTCGATGTTCTTTTACAAATCGGCTCATAACCCTTTAAAACATGATCTTTGATTATTTTAACTTTCATAACTGAATGTTTTATGTATTTGTCAACAATCATATTAGCGTTACCAAAACTTATTGATAAATTTTGTTTAGGATAAATTATTTCCTTAAATAGTGTTTATTTGGTTTTATTTAAAGCAATTAGATATGTTTTTAAAGATATATAATACAGTTTCAATATTTTAATAGGTTGAGTAGACCTTTTTACAATAAAGGAAAATATGCTCCATTTTGATGATTGCGAATCTGTTATTTCTAGAATTTAAAGGTTTTCAAGTTAACTACCTTAAAAAGGTTATGTAAGAACTGAGATACAACTACAAGTGTTATTGTAATTAAAAAACAATACCTTACTTTCAGATATTGTTTTGAGATGTACTATTGAAACTGAAGTAAACGCTTCTTAGTTATTAACAGACTAGGGTGAACTAAGTATAAATGGACTACAATCAATAAAAAAGCTATTTTATCTTGTGATATGTTTGCGGAAATAGAGTGTATTTTAAAATTAAAGAAAGAAAACGCAATAACAGAAAATGAATTGGTACTATTAAAAAATTGTGCATTTAAAAAATAAAATAGAGATTTATTCAAGGATAGAATCATGAAAAAAATTATTACAGCGACTTTATCACTAGCAGCATGTCTTTTATTTACATCTTCTAGTTTTGCCGATTATGAAAGCAAACTAGCAAGAGAATTAGCTTCATGGGTAAAAAAGGATTTAAATAAAACCTATGGCAATTTTCCAATAAAAGTTGATGATAAAATATCATTGACAAATATAAGTTCAAAAGGTCGATCAATAATTTACGATTATCGTTATAAAGCTAAAAGCGTTAAATTTAGTCAAAAAGATGTAGATTCATTTTCGGAATTATTGTTTGATGAAGAACTTTGTCAAAATGAGGAGATAGTTTCATTTTTTAAAGAAAAGGATATTGAGTGGGTTAACCGATTCACATTTAAAGATAAAAAGACAATGTCATCGTCGTACCATATTAAAGATATTTGCGACAAAATCTCTACTAATGATTTTTAAATCAATATACTCTAATGTCATTAAGAAAAAAACGGCAAATGGCTGTTTCAGAAAGCTTTTTAAGGTGGTGGACTTATCCGTAAATCGTTTATTACAAAAGATGAGGGTGAGGGCATAGCCTATAAAACTCTATAAAAGTGTAAACCGCAACTAACCAATGGATGACTAAAAAACAAGATCGGTGAAGAATATCAGATTTTGTTAAAACTTGGTATCAATTGTACAGTTTAACGCTTAAAGATAGAGTAAAAAATTATTGAGTTTATTTGAAAATCAACCAACTAACCAGTCGTTAAAAATAGTATGGCTAAATTATTTACTGATTGCCATAAAATAGAATGAGCGGTATATCGGTGGTAGTGTCTGGCTATACTCGGCAATGGTCAATTATATCCTGATTATTATTGATTTTTTGGTTCTAAATGCATGGCATTAGAATTCAAAAATCTCTCTTAAATGCGTGTCAGTTCAAATCTAACTGCTGTACAAAATCAATCAACAGTAACATTCTTTTAAATCCTTGAAGCATTTTCAAAACTAGTTAACACAACCCTTTAAGCTTGTTTTGTTATCCATTAATAATATTTTTATAAGCAAAAAAATAGGATATATTTTTGAAATAAGATAAAGAATCTTTTTGATTTGATGTACGCAAATATGAAAATGACTATCAAAATGATCCCATTGACTAAATAAACTATTAAAAGAATTGAAAACCACATGCAAGGATAAAAGTCTTTTTGTCTTTTATATTCTAACCAAAATTATTAAGGATTTAATCAATTTGATTAATAATAAATGTTTACATGATCCTCTCTATCATCACTCAAATTATCAAAAGCTGATGACTTATTTACTCTATATACTTAAATGATATAACAATATAACTATTTATTATTATTTAAATATTTCTATCTAATTATAATCAAACTCATCCAAATAACATCAATGTAATCTATTTTTGTATTGAAATCAGACAAGGATGGAAAAGTTATGTTCTCTTTCCTATCATCTAATGAAAAAATTCTAAGAATTATTGTTGGCTATATTTTTATCTTAATAAGTCCTTTAGCGATAGCGGTCATCGACGAAAAATCTGATGTATTAAACGTTGGTATTGATTTGACTTATGCTCCTTTTGCGTATTTAGAAAACAATCAAGCTGAAGGTTTTGATCCTGATTTTATGCGATTGTTGGCAGAAAAATCCCATACAATAGCTAATTTTAACGATACTCGAATAGAAAATATCATTATTGGGCTTGAGTCAGGTCATTATGATGTTGTTGCAAGTGCATTATATGTAAATGCGACGCGTGCTAAACAGGTTGATTTTATTCCCTATTTACAAACTGGTGGCGTTTTGCTTGTTCGACAAGATGATAATTTTAACCCGCAAACTTTAAAAGATTTATGTGGTAAAAGGGTATCTTCAATGAAAGGGGCTGCGTGGATTGAAACCATAAATCAGGTTAGTCAGACATATTGCAAACCTAACAAGTTGAACCCAATTGTTGTGAAAGAGTATCCAAGCGCTCCCGAGGCCTCACAAGCTCTGCTTTCACATGGTGTCGATGTTCAATATGAAGATGCAGCTGTAGCCAATATGGTTATAAATCAGCTAAACAATACATTGAAAATTACCAGTAAGAACATGCTTAATCCAGTTTTAATCGGTTTAGCCGTTCGTAAAAATGATCTGGTGTTTAAACAAAATCTGGTCGATCTTATTAAAATGGTAAAACAGTCTGGACAGTATGATGCTTTGCTTACAAAATATAATTTAGCTTATCCTAGTCAAACTTTATTAAATGACAATTTAGACTATATCGCAACGGATCGAAATGGCAATCTAAAAAACAATAATAAGATTGAACAAAAAGGCTTTAATTGGAATTATTTCTTTAACGAATTAATTAATCCAAATTTTATAAAAGCCAGTTTTACAGTCATCTCTTTAAGTTGTTTGGCGTGGATAAGTGCGCTACTTTTTGGTTTACTATTGGCATTAGGTAATCGTTCCAAACAGTTTATTTTAATCAAAGTTACATCATTGTATATCTGGTTATTTAGAAGTTTGCCATTACTCGTTTTACTCATTTATATTTATAGTTTACCAAGATTTTGGGAAGCAAGTAGTATCATTTTATCTAACCCTTTTTGGGCAGGGCTTATCGCTTTAGTTCTGAGTGAAAGTGCTTATATGGCAGAAATTCATCGAGGTGCGTTACAAGCTGTCTCAAACGACCAAATAGATGCTGGAAGAGCTTTAGGATTAAGATACTGGGCGATTCAAACTAAAATTGTATTTCCTCAAGCATTGAGAGTAGCACTCCCACCGCTGACTAATCAATTAGTCACCATTATAAAATTAACATCATTAGTGTCTGTCATTTCATTAACAGAAATTCTATTAGTTGGCCAACAACTTTATACTCGTAATTTTCTGGTAATTGAAACATTAACGATTGTAGCGATTTACTACGTTGCAATCGTGACAATCGTGACTTGGTTAATTAAACGCTTTGAGGTTTATTTAGATGTCACAAAAAGGGCTAACAACGAAAAAATTCAATTTATTACCCTTGATTCCGTTTCCAAAAAAGAGAACGATTCTTTATCAACAAATAAAACGAGCAAGTATGTATTGGAGTTGCAGCATTTAAATAAAAGTTATCAACATACTAAAGTATTAAACAATATAAATTTAAATGTCAATTGGGGAGATGTTATTTCAATAATTGGACCATCAGGCTCAGGCAAAACAACCCTTATAAGAACCATAAACGGGTTATCGAATTTAGATGAAGGAACAATTCTATTTGAAGGCATTCCTTTTATTGAGGGACGAAAATTACATGATAAACAATTTTACAACCGTATTGTCCACTTGGGTATGGTCTTTCAAAATTATAACTTATTCCCCCATAAAACGGTCTTAGAAAATTTACTTTTAGCACCTCAATATCATGATAAGGATCTCGAAAACAGTAAACAATTGGCATTGGCTTTATTAGATAAGGTTGGAATGCTAGAACATGCCAATAAATACCCGCATCAATTATCTGGAGGACAACAGCAAAGAGTTGCAATTGCTCGAGCACTTGTTATGGAGCCAAGTATTATGTTATTTGATGAGCCTACTTCAGCTCTGGATCCTGAACTGGTTAATGAAGTTTTGTTAGTAATTGCACAATTAGCAACGGAAGGCATGACTATGTTAATTGTCACCCATGAAATGTCTTTTGCATTCAAAGTGTCTAATCGCATTATCTTTATGGAAAAAGGTAAGATAATCCATGATGATAATCCTGATGTTTTAAAAAATAGTGATGATAAACGTTTACAACAATTTTTAAATCAGAATGAACATTAATTTGTTAAACATAAATAGGATCAAATGAGGTATAAGTGATGCAGGAATTTCCCGAAATTGGTATTTTACATCGTCGTAAAATCGAAGCCGAAATAATCAAGCCGATCTATGAAATATTAATAAGAAATTACGGTAACAAGGCAGCTAAAGCTGTTATTGAAGAAGCTGTTGCAAAAGCAGCTATTGACGCAGGAAAGGCGTTTGCGGCTAAAGAACCCTATGGCACTAGTGTTGAGAGTTTTGTAGCATTACAACATCTTTGGGAACAAGATGATGCATTAACAATCACTGTTGTTGAGAGTAGCCATGAGAAGTATGATTATAATGTACATCGCTGTAAATATGCTGAAATGTATAAAGAAATGGGATTAGCTGAAATCGGTTTTCTATTATCGTGTAACCGTGATAGTAAATTCATAGAAGGTTATGCACCACAAGTTAATTTAGACCGCCCTCATACAATTATGATGGGCGATGGTATTTGTGATTTTCGTTACTGTCTGCGAGTTAAAAATGATGAGTAATATACAGCCCCAAATTAATATAAAACGTCTTGAAAAGTTATTAGATGATTTTGCACAAATCGGTAGAACAGATAATGGTGGAGTGAGTCGTTTAACATTAACAATGTTAGATAAACAAGCACGTGATTTATTAATTCAAATTAGTCAATCTGCTGGCTTCAAAGTACGCATTGATGCAATCGGAAACATCTTCATACGCAGAGATGGTCTTAAGGACTTACCCGTTGTGATGACAGGCTCTCATGGTGATAGTCAACCAAAAGGGGGGCGTTATGACGGCATTTATGGCGTATTAGCCGGTTTGGAAGTGCTATTAACATTGAATGATTTTAATATTAAGACCAATCATCCCATTGAACTAGTCATGTGGACGAATGAGGAGGGTTCACGTTTTGCACCTTCCATGATGGGTTCCGCTGTTTTTACGGGAAAACTAAAACTTGAAGACGCTTATGCAATTAAAGATCAACAAGGATTTACAGTAAAACAAGCTTTAGAAAAAATAGGCTATTTGGGGAGTGATAATACAGAAAATTATTCCATTAAAGCTATTATCGAGGCTCATATTGAGCAGGGGCCTATATTGGAACTCGAACATAAAACTATTGGTATTGTTAAAGGTGCATTTGCCCAACGTTGGTACGAAGTAAATTTAAGTGGTTTGGCTGCTCATGCAGGAACTACACCAGTAAATATGCGCCAAGATGCAGTTGTCGGCTTGTCTGAATGTGTAACTGCTTTGAATCAATTGGCTTTGAATCCAGACAGTAAAGATATTCGCTTAACGGTTGGTATGATAACGGTTAGTCCTAATTCTCGTAATGTTGTTGCCGGACATTGCTTTTTTACTATTGATTTACGACATTATGATTCAGATTTGTTGGAAAGTTTTGAAACACAAATGTACGCTTTATTATCTGAAATAACAAAAAAATTAAATTTAAAACTTGAAATCAAAAAAATACTGAGTATGCCAGCCATACATTTCGATCCCGCCTGTATAAACGCTGTAAAAAATGCAACGGTAAAAAATAATTATTCTGCCATTGAGATGATTTCAGGAGCAGGTCATGATGCATGTCATTTAAGTACAGTCGCTCCGACTTCAATGATATTTATTCCTTGTATTAAAGGGATAAGTCATAATGAAGCGGAATCAATAACAACATTATGGTGTAAAGCTGGAGCGGATGTTTTACTTGATACATTACTATACTTAACGCAATAATTTATTTAATTATTTTAAATATAGCAATGGGAATTTTTAGACAATACTAATTTATCAGTTGCCATAATAAAATATGAAAAAAATTGTTTCATTACTCTTAATCAATAGGTTGTTTATCAATAATGGTTATACAACAAACAGAAAAACCTATTGCAAGCAAATTATGGAAAATCTGCCTGTTATATTCTAGCAACTTAATGCTGGTTTGTATTAAAATGGATTTAACTTACTAATTTAAATTAACTATTTATCCAGTAAAAAAATTAACTAATGCTTAGTAATTGGGTATTTATATAATATGTAATTAATATATGGATTAGTATAAATTGGATTTGTCTAGGAAAGAAATTGATGAAAAAGATTATAACAATAAAGTTGTTTTTAGTAGTTTCTACATTGGTTTTCATTATCACGAGTTTGATGGGGTATTTTAACAACGCTTTTATACCCGAATCTGTTTCTTATTTGAAACTCATCTCATTGATCATTATTTTGGTTTGTTTAGTTGGTTTCATTAACATACGGCTGTTTCATGATAAATGGTTACTTAAAAAAATGGTCAAACCTAAAGTAATAAAAACGGTTCAAAATAATGAGAAAAGTTATGAATTTTTAGATTATAGGATGAATCAAGGTGTTGCTCTTATTTGGGAAAATGATGCAATTTTTGCAAATTTTAATTTACCGGGCAATAGCAAAAATTTTAGTGGTTATATAAAGCAATTAATTCTAAAAGAGGATGGTAACTTTTATCTGTCTGTTGCGAATGGTCATAAAATTGAACAAATTGCATTTAATGAACTCACATCGACGATTCAAATTACGATTAATGCAACACATTATAGTTTCAAATCCTTATGTAAGGATGTGTTAAAGTTAGAATTAGATAAAATATTTAAATTTGCTGATCATGTTCGAAAACAAGTATCTCTCAATGAAAAATATATTTTTACATTTGATCCTCCGACAAAAGTCTTGTTACCCATAAATAACAACAACGAACTATTTGAAATCGAAAAATACTATATTTTTCATAATAATGATAAAGCAATCTTAATGAAAAACGTATCAAAACAGAAAAGAACTTTAGCACCAATTGAGAATATTAAATGTAAAATAGAGTTTGAAAACGGCGAAAAAATTGATATTAAAAAATGGTTAGAGTATTTGTGTGATACAACCGATATTAATTAAATATAGGTTAATCATTAAGAGGTAAGAAATCAGGTTTATTATTCAATAGACTGCTACTTAAATATTTTTTGTTAAATAATTTAGTACAAAAAGGCAATATAAATAGCAAGGTATCTGTATTGCCTTTTTTACTAGATTGATTTTATTTCATTAATGCATTTATCTCTTCTCTGACAAGAGGAACCGTTAATCCTACAATAATTTGTATAGATTTGCCTTTGTTTACGATATTTATTGCACCATTACTTTGAAAATATTCGACGTCATACACTAATTCTGGATTGTTAATTTGAACACGAAGCCGAGTTGCACAATTAGTTAAATGTGAAATATTATCTTTTCCTCCTAAACCTTCAAGAAAAGCTATCGCTTTCTGTCTAATTTCATCATTTTGTTTTTCTTCCTCATCTGTTTGGGTACTCGTTGTTGAGTTATGTTTACTATTTTTATAATCAGCTTTAGTAAACAATTTTATATTGGTATCTGCGCGTCCCGGAGTCATTAAATTAAATCTGAGGATAAGAAATTTAAATACAAAATAGTAAATTACGGTGAAAGTCAACCCAATCACAATTTGAATAACATAAGTAACCCAATGATTTGCACCTAATGGTAACCAATTTTGGAAGATGAAATCGATCACACCTAAATAGAAATTTCCGGATACACCAAACATAAACATGATTGTTGCCATTGTTGCTGCTAAAAGAGCATGAGCTAAAAATAGCATTGGCGCAATAAATAAAAACGTAAACTCAATGGGTTCAGTAATACCGGTCAAAACTGCAGTGATTGTTGCACCAATTAATAATCCAAAAACCATTTTTTTATTTTCAGGTTTGGCGGTTGAATAAATCGCCATCGAGATGCCAGTGCAACCAAATACCTTTCCCATACCAATAAGCATAAATCCGCCTTGAGGGAAAAGTTCTGTTAATGATTTAGTGCTATCTGCAAATTCTGAAATGTGTGAAATCCAATAATTTACAGTCCCGCCATCAGTAACAATTGGACCGAAGTAAATTGGGCCATAGACAAAATGATGCAAACCCGTTGGTATTAAAATTCGCTCTAAAAAAGTAAATAGCCAAACACCAATAGCCCCAGAATTTAAAATAATCACTTGTAGGCTTTGTATTCCACTTTGGATTGGAGGCCAAACAATAACGGTTAATATAGCTAGTATTAGCATTAAAGGAAAACTAAGAATGACAATAATTGGGGTTCCAGTAAATACATTTGCCCACTCAGGTAAACGTAAATCATAAAAGCGATTATGGAGCCAAACGGTGAAACTTGCAGTTAAAATTGAGCCAACGATTGACGTATCTAAAGTTAAGACACCACAAATTTGAATTAATCCAGCTTGCCCTATTTGATAATTTATCCCTAATTGTTCACTCCATACATCAATAATCCCACCAATAAAATAATTGAATGTTAGATATGAAATAAAAGCTGCAAGTACTGCACGCCCTGATGCTTTTTTGGCTAAAGCAATAGGTAAACCTAGAGCGAAAAGCATTGGCATATTTTGAAATAAAACCATCGATGCCTTTTGTAGTATGCCAAGAATTTTTACATATGTAGAACCCTCAGTAGCGAATGGAAACAAATGGGGATTAAGTAAAACAACGGTTAAACCTAACAAAATACCGGCAGCAGGAAATAATAAAACCGGAACAAACATTGCTGCACCAAAGCGTTGAATTGTATTTCTCATATAGACATTAATCCTTTAACAAATTGATTAATATTTATTTTAATTTATTGATAACTTATGCTAACACTAAGGTTTGATAGCAAACCTAGTGTTATTTGTTTCAATTAAATTAATTATTTAAAAAATTGAGGTAGATATTTTCTATTTTCGTTTAATATTTCTTCGACGATTGTTTTCGCTTTAGGTACATTAACCACTGTTCTATTTAGTGTTAATGCATTAATAAGCTTTTGCTTCGAACCTTCATACCAAGCATCAACGACAAGTTTTTCATAACCTAATTGAATTTCAATCATTGCTTTTTGGAATGTTGGAATATTACCGATAGTAAACGATTTAGGTCCATCTGATGTGAGCATGCATGGTATTTCAACCATTGCATCATCTTGAATGTTATTAATAGCGCCATTGTTAGGAACAATGACAAGGTAGATATCGCCTTTGTTATACGCTAAAGATGATGCTACGCGGATCATATACCGACCATGTATATCATCATGAAGATCTTCCCCTTGAATTGAATTTTTTTCAATGATGCGACGGCACATTTCAAATACTTGTTTTTCTCGTCCATTAATAACCTGACGAGCTCGGGTATTATTGATATCCTCTTTACTAACCATTTTTTCCGGATACAAATAATATTGTAAATAAGTGTTTGGTAGGAATTCTGGATTATCCCTTAACATTATTTCCATATTCTTGAACGTTGCTTGCCAAGAAGGGTCATTAGCAATAACCGAATCAACGGCGCTAATACCCTCTTTTAAGATAATGTCTTTAATCTTTTGAGTAAGATCTTCTCCCTGTTTATTTTTTATTTTTGTGAACCAACCATAATGATTAAGACCAAAATATTCAGGTACAAAATCCCAAATTTGACAGCCAAGTAATTTGGCATAACTCACCATTATAGCTGCAGGCATATCACAGATATTTAAAATTCGTTTGTCATCAGGAAATTCTCTATTTAAAGCTTCGGCAACAATAGCGGCAGGGTTAGTATAATTTAAGATCCAAGCCTCTTTTTGATAACATCGGATTTCACGAATAAGATCTATCATGTCACCAATAGAACGTAGGCCATAAGCCATTCCGCCTGCGCCACAGGTTTCTTGACCTACGCACTGATGCGAAAGAGGAATTTGCTCATCACGTTCCCGCATTTTCAATCCACCCGTTCGGATTTGCATAAAAAAGAAATCGGATTTTTCAAAAGCCACTTTTCTGTCTGTGGTATAGATAAATTCTTCAAGCTCTGGATAAAGTTCCTGAAACATTATTTTTGTCGCTTTAGCATTAAGTTCTTGGCGTGGTGCGTCAATATCATAGAAAACAACTCGTTTTAAAGGAAAGTTATCTTTTTCAGTAATCAGACTTCTCATAATACCTAACGTATAAGTGCTTCCCGCCCCAACAACAGTTAAATTTATCTTTTTCATAGTTTTTCCTAATTGTATTGTTGATTAAAAAAACAAATAAAGTACAAATATGTTATCAATAAGTATTATTTAAAATAATACTTATTTAATACAAATGTGAAAATGATCACAAAATATTTTTAACCTCAATTTGCTAATTAAATGATAAAATGACATAAATTTAATCTGTTGAGACTTTAAATGGCAAAACCACTATACCGACAAATAGCTGAAACCTTTGAACAAAAAATTTATTCTGGTGAATTGGATTTAGAAGATGTGTTACCCACAGAGCAGGCTTTACAAGACCTCTATAAAGTCAGTCGTGTGACTGTTCGCAAAGCGCTTGAGCAATTGGAAAATCTTGGATTAGTAGAGAGAATTAAAGGAAGTGGGACTTATGTAAAATATAATTCAGCCAAGCATGATGCGATTCAATTGAAAGGATTTGATGAAAATATTACTTCGTTAGGTCGAATAGCGGGTACAAAAGTAATACATTTCCAATTAGAACAAGCTTTACCGGCTATTGCTAAACATTTAAAAATAGAAGTTGGAGCGTCAATATTTTCAATAATACGTATAAGAACAATTGATGATGAGCCAGAAATTTTAGAACAAAGCTATATGCCACTCTCATTATTTCCTGATTTAAGCGTTAAAGTCATGCAATCATCAAAGTACTATTATGTAGAGCACCAGAAAGGCTATCAAATATCCCATAGTAAGCAAGATGTAAAACCCGTTTTGGCAACAAATATCGTTGCTAAACATTTAAATATTGATACAAATCATCCAATATTACGGCTTCGCTCAGTGAGTGAATTAAAGACGGGTGAAAGATTTGAATACAGTATTCAATATTTAAGAGGATTTCAGTATCGATTCGAATATATTGCCCGTAGGGGATTAGGTTAACTTGCTATTTTGGAAAATATATCACTTAAAGGTATTTTATATAACTACAAAAGTCCTAATATTATTGTAAACGGTAAAAATATCGTATAATTTATGTTAAATATATTTTATAATCTATAAAAATTTAGAGCGTTGGTGCTCCATTAGTTAATCGCTTTTTTATAATTTCAAGTTCTCCATAATTAATTCATTGTTGTTTAATCATAAATTAGGTAATAGGAGTAAATAATGAAAAAAAATGTAAGCGTTAATAAACTGACAATATTGATTTCTGCACTCTATTGTTCTCTATTTTTTTCATCATCATTCGCTTTTCAAAAAGGCTCAACTGAAGATTTTTTAGGTCATGAAATAGGGATTACTTATCATACTGCTGAGCAAGCTGTAAGTAGTAAAGCCTATTTGCCAATCTATCCAAAAGAAGGTACTCCTGAATTTGAAGCAGACAAGATTGCTTATCTTCATGGGTATAACCTTAAAGGAACAGAACGTTGGAAACAGGCAACCACAGATGCTGACTTGCATACCCCAAACGTGGCTAAAATTTTTTCTGCTCCTTTAGGTATCACAATTTCACCTGAAACAACTCCAACTTTATATAAAATGCTAGGCGATCTTCTGGTGGATTCAGCGGATAATGCGACTAAAACAGCGAAAGAAGCATATAATAGAGGGCGTCCATTTGTCTACTTCGGTAATCATAGCTGTCAACCTGAAGATGAAGAAGAACGTTTACGTCAAAATGGATCGTTTCCGTCAGGTCATACTTCATACGGGTGGACTTTAGCATTAGTTCTTGCTCAAATAGCTCCATCACACGCTGAAGCAATTATAAAACGTGGATATGAATTTGGTCAGAGTCGTATGATCTGTGGTGCTCATTGGCAAAGTGATGTGGATGCAGGACGACTTGTGGGTGCGGTTGAATATTCTCGCTTACTTACTATTCCCAAATTTCAAGAAGATCTTAAAAAAGCAACAGAAGAAGTTCAAAATCAACTTAATTTAGTTAATAAATAAATAAAGATGAATGATATGAATTTTTATCATTCTATATCATGATTAGGGAAAGTAATGAAAAATTATTTTCCCTAATAGGTTAAAAATTAACTATTGAGCAAAGAATTAAAAAATAACCAATATGTAGTTAGCTATATGTTTTATAATTATTTTTAGTAATAGTATTAATATGCCATTTTGGTATGACTTTTTTTATAATCCTATATTATTTATTTGAAAATAAGGTTGAGTTATCCATTCCCAAAAAATAAAAGTGCTACATATGAGGTGATAGTACATTTTATTGAAGCGTATCCGCACCATCATTGTATAAATTTTGCTCAAAATATTGAGGCTAATTTAAAAAAGTCAAATAATCAGATAAAAATGGTTGCAAATTATTATAAAACAGGTAGTTTATACACTATTCTTGGTTATTTTTTGTAAGTTTTTGTAAGTTACTGATCAATTAAATATCAATAAAATCACATCCGTTACAATGATAATCATGAAGCAAAAAAAATACTTAAAAAAAATTAATATGAGAAATATGTAAATATTAATCATTATAATATGCAAGGGTTATAAAAGGAGAAAAGTATGAAATATGAATCATTCGAATTCATTAATCAGTCGTATGTAAATTTTAATCATAATTGTTATACTTTAACTATTGATGAGATAAATTTTATCATTTCATCTTTTAATGTTGTTCATAACAAACAATTAAACCAATACTGGTTTAACGCCATTTTTTTTATCACTATAGCTAATATTTTATCTATTAATTCTCAATTTTTTAATACCAATAAAACGTTTTATATGTAATACAATTAGGTATTGATTAATGCAATGTCACATAAAAAAATAGGATAAACCAATGAACGATAAATTGCAGAAACTATTAGATGAATATAAACAAAACTATGATAAATTTGGTTTCGGTCATTATTTGGACTTCGATCACACCGAAAGTGCTTTAAAAATTGGCCTAGTTGGATGTTTTTACTTAGATAAATCTTATAAAGCTGAGAAACGTCAAGCAATTAACCAAGTTCTAGCACTATACGATAAAAATTGGGGGGATCACCTTACTCATGGTTTTGGGAATGGGGATTCCAATACGCTCTATCGTTATCAAAATATCAGTTTAGCTCAAAAGATAATACTCAATAATGGGTTTTGTTTAGATACTTTAAGTTTTTATTGGAGTAACGTAGATAAACTATATCTCATTCCTGATTATTTAATTAAAGTTTTATCAAGATCTGAATCACTGGAAAAAGAATTTAACACAGTGAGTTATTTACAATTTTATTTGCCAATTTATGAATTAAAATATTTTGGTGTTGATAAAATGGTAGAATTTATCCAACAAGTCAGCCAAATTTTAAAACCTTTACATGGTTTTTTTGGTTTAGGTATAAGACAACGTTATAAATATTATGATTATCAATATTTAGAAGGTGAATTAGCTCGTAAATATTTAGGCTTAGATATTTCTACCGATGAAGAAGATATACATTTTCGAGATGGATTTAAAAGCATTAACTGGCTAACTATTCTTAATGAAGAACTTTTTACTGAAAAATTAGGTAGTCTTGATGAAGTAAAACAGAAAAATAGTGATGAAGGAGTTATTTTTCATCCTTACGATGGGGGAGTAGTTGTTCAGGCTGGTGAAGTACCAGAATTTTGTGATGTAGGTCGAAACCCTTATCCTGAACATTACGTTAATGCTAATGCATTATTAAAAAATGCTCGTGCTCCATGGATTGCTTCATTTGGTTTTACCTCTAATAACGGTAAAATTCAAGATAGCCAAACATCTAAAGAATGGCAATCACGTTTCGACGATGTAACTCCAACCGATCTTCCTCAAGAGGAATCTGAAGAAGAGTAAAGTGTTGGGACTAAATGAAACTTGTATGTTTCTTTTAAAATTGTTTTATCCCAATAGTTAGACTTTGTTAACTAAAATTATAAAATACCTGATCTTTTACTATTAATATTAGTCTTTTGAACTATTGTTAAAAAGTTTTAGATCAGGTATATGTTTTGATTTAAGTCTATTTTATATAAAAATATTTATTTTAAACTGCAACGTTATTTTATGAAAAAGCTCTAGACTAACAATAGAATTCATTAATAAATCGTTTAGACCTAAATATTTGAGATAGATTGTTGCACAACACAACACAACACAACACAACACAACACAACACAACACAACACAACACAACACAACACAACACAACACAACACAACACTTAAAAAGTTTAAAAAATCTGAATGTTTCTAATCATACATAACTTTTCATTAATACCAGAAAATTTAAATCAATTTAAAAGACGAAATGGTATAGACTCCTGAATAATTTTTACAAAATTAATCATAACTTATTTATATAATTAAATTTTTAAATATCTTTAACTCAATTATTTAATTACTCAAAAATTTTATTCATAATTTTATTTTTATTTCTAAAAAGAAATTTTTTCTGTAATTGGTGGTTAGTTATTTATGCCAAAAGGTTTCAAGTTATAGCTATATTTGAGTAAAAATCAATTTTAGGCCTAATGATTTAAAAAGTACTTTTGCAGAATACACAAAATCCAAATTCTATCTACAATTCACAATTACCATTATTGTTTAGAATTTAAAATTGGCGTGATTTTATAATGAAACGGTATAGACTCCTGAATATTTTTTACATAGTAAATTATAACCCAATAACATAATTAGATTATTTAAAATAACTTCAACCCAATTATTTAATCACACTAAAATCCTGTTTATAGCCAAATTGAGCGTTTTATAAAACCACTATTTTTAATATTTGAAAAATCAGTTATTTTGTCAAAAAGTTTCAGATTATGGTTATGTTTGAGTAAAAATCAATTTTTAGGCCTAATGATTTAAAAAACACTCTACAAAATACTTATGCAGAATACACAAAATCCAAATTCTAACTACAATTCACAATTACCATTATTGCTTAGAATTTAAAATTGGCGTGATTTTATAATGAAACGGCATAGATTCCTGAATATTTTTTACATAACTGATTATAACAAAATGATATAATTAAGTTTTTGAATGTCTTTAACTCTATTATTTAACTAATCTAAAATTTTATTCATAATTTTATTGGTATTTTTAAAGAGAAAATTTTTTTGGTAATTGTTGGTTAGTTATTTATGCCAAAAGCTTTCAGGTTATGTTTGAATAGAAGTGATTTTTTAGATATAACTTTTAATAAAAATTCGGTGCAAAATACTCAATAAAAAATCTGCAAAAATCAAGTTCCATTAATCCTTTTTTGATCATGTTTAAATAACAAATCTTTAATGATTTGTTATAAATATAATTAATAATATCAGTAAGTTATATGTGTAATTAAACTTAAAGAAATATTAAAAAAAGATTGCAAAAAACGTAAAAAAGCGTATTTTATACGCTCTTTAGATTATTTTTTAACGTAACTTCATAAAAATATTTAACTAATAATGGTAAATCATTAAAATAATCAATTTTTTAGTAAAAAATAATATTAAATAAATATTAATAATAAATAGTTCAATAAAACAAAGTTTTATTTGCAGCGCACATGAAATATATCGAGGATAGCATGGATAAAGGATTAACCAATTTGATGGATCAATTGGGCAATGGTTTAAGTCGTGGTTTAAAGCAAGGTTTAGTTAATGGAGCAGGACATAATCGTTATACGTTAAATATTGATGGTTTGCCTGCTGAGGTTTCAGTTTTACAAGTTGAGGGTAATGAGCAGCTTAATCAACCTTGGCACTATACGATTACTTTCACCAGTTCGGATAAACAACTATCTGTTGAATCCTTTCTTAACCAAAATGCCCGTTTGAGTTTTAACCCTGCTAATTCTGGCAGTTTAAGCGACTTTGCAACTCAAGGACTTAATGCACTTAATTCCTTAACCTCTGCTAATCCATTAGATGCATTAAAACAGTCTGAGCCATTAAAACAGTTAGATAAACTTAAACAATCCAATCCACTTGATTCGCTTAACTCTTTAACCCAGTTTAATCCGCTTAATCCGTTAAACTCACTATTATCTCAAGGCGGCTCACGCACTCTTTATGGTGTGATTACCCAGTTCAGTCAATTATCAGTCAGTAATGATGAAGCCCGTTATCAAGTTGTCTTATCCTCGCAATTAGCCAAACTGGCATTAAGTCATAACTGTGCTATTTTTCAGAATCAAAGCGTTATCAGTGTGGTTGAAGAGGTCTTGCGTGGTCACGGTTATACCGGGATTGATTATCGTTTAGCACTTAAAGAGCAATACCCAGAGCGTGAATTTGTCACCCAGTGGCAGGAGAGTGACCTTGAGTTTATTCAAAGACTGCTTGCTGATGTGGGGGTCTATTTCCGATTTGAAACGCATGGTGAACACAATTGTGATGTGATGGTCATCAGTGATTATGAGCAAGGTTATCAGCAGGTGGCTGATATTGTGTACAAACAACCGAGCGGCACACTGGATAACGGCGTTGAAAGTGTCTGGGATATAACCTTACACAGTCAGATGGTGGAATTTTCTGTACAAGTACAGGATTATAACTACCGCGATGCGCAGGCGAATTTACTGGGTGAGGTTAACAGTCAACTAAAAGATAACACCACTTATGGCACTGATTACCGTTATGATGAGCACTATAAAGGATTAAATAGTAATGGTAGTAATGCCAATAACAATGATATAAATAATCACAACAGTAATAATGATGACGATATTGATAGTGACACAAATAATCATGATGACGATGATGAAAACGGTGGTGATATCGATACCGATGATAGTCAAGGCAGTAACGGCAATAATAACGATAATAGTCGCGATAACAACAGTGATATTAGCACTAACTCTGGTAATACGAGTAATGGTGTTGAAAGTGGTGAATGGTATGCCCGCATTCGCCATGAACACGCCATTAGTCGTCAAATTGTTATCCGGGGTAAAAGCAATCAGGCCAATTTAGCCCCGGGTCAACATATCCGCATCAAAGGCAGTGCGATTGCCGGAATAGATGAGGGGGTAATGATATTAACGGTGCAAGGACAGGGAAACCGCAGTGAGGCTTATGAACTGATTTTTACTGCTATACCTTACCAACCATTAAAACCTTACCGCCCGGAGCCGATTCCTTTTCCGACTATTGACGGCACTTTACCGGCACGGGTGACCAGTCCGAATAATGACACCTATGGTTATATTGATACACAAGGGCGCTATCGGGTTAAATTTAACTTTGACTTAAAAGAGTGGCGAAACGGTGAAGAGAGCTTATGGTTAAGACTGGCTAAACCGTATGCAGGCAGTACCTATGGTTTTCACTTTCCACTGATTGATGGCACAGAAGTTGCGGTAGCGTTTACTAACGGTAATCCGGACCGACCTTATATCGCGCATGCGATGCATGACAGCCAACACCCTGACCATGTGACCGCCATAAACAAACACCGAAATGTAATTCGTACCCCTGCTAACAACAAACTGCGGATGGATGATAAGCGCGGACAAGAGCACATTAAGTTAGCGACCGAATACGGTAAAA
The DNA here is from genome assembly GCF_016101285.1 of Gilliamella sp. W8136. NCBI lineage: Bacteria > Pseudomonadati > Pseudomonadota > Gammaproteobacteria > Orbales > Orbaceae > Gilliamella > Gilliamella sp. W8136. Next base: position 5,953 of record NZ_JACFQU010000025.1, on the reverse strand, counting down.
CCCAGCTTAACATCGGGCATTTAGTTGACCAAAACAAAGAGCAGCGTGGTGAGGGATTTGAACTGCGCACCGATGAGTGGGGTGCGATTGCTGCCAATAAAGGTTTATATCTGACCAGTCAGACCGAGCCTAAGGCACAGGGTAAACAGCTTGATATGCAAGGAGCCATTACCCAGCTTGAAAATGCGTTATCAATTGCTAAAGCACTGCAAAATGCAGCAACTGCCTCTGAAGCTCATGGCGCGGATACCGACAGTCAGGAGCAACTTAAAGCGACATTAACTCAATTAGCCCAAAGCGGCATTATTGCTTATGCACAAGAGGGCATCGCTTTAACCAGTCCGGAAAATATTCAACTGTCAACGTCAAACAGTGTATCGGTGACCAGTGAAAACCAGACTGACATCAATGCGTTAAAAAACATTACCGTCTCATCCGGTGAATCCATCGGTCTGTTTGCTCATAAATCGGGAATGAAAGTTTTTGCCAACCAAGGTGATGTAAACGTGCAGGCGCAAAATGCCAACCTGAATATGGCTGCCAAGCAAGATATTAAAATAGATAGTGTAGATGGCAGTGTTGATTTGTCAGCTGCAAAAGAAATCACCTTAATGTGTGGTGGTTCATACATCAAAATTAGTAGTGCTGGGATTGAACTGGGCACCGCTGATAATGTTTATATAAAAAGTAATGCTATGCAAAAAATGGGTCCAGCACAAAGAAATATTCAGCGAGAATTACCATCGATATGTAATGGTGTACAACAAGATGAGGCAAATAAGCATGCTATTATTGTGGAAAGATAACGATGATTAAAACCATATCAGAAACAGATATCAGTAATATAATAGCTGAACAAATGAATCGATTTGGCAAGGTATATTTATTAATTGATCCAAAAATTAACGATGATTTTTTCTTTGAACATAATTTTGAATTTGAATCAATTGTACCAATTCGAGATAGACAAGATACAGTTTCACAAGATCATGAATGCTTACAGTTATGTACAATAAAAAAAGGTGTAAGTTATATTGATCAAGTGATTAGTGAGTTAAAGAATAATCAATCGGCTGCAATTGCTTTAATTATCTCACCGTACAGTGTGAAAAACATACAAAATCATATTAGTAATGCTATGTTTATGTCGTATAAAGCTAAATGTTATTTTTTAAGATTTTATGACCCATATGTCTTAAAACATTTAGTAAATATTTTAAATAAAAAGCAATTAAATCAATTATTAGGCGTCATTCAATATTGGTACTATTGGCAAAATAGTTATATCGAATTACATCACAAACCAGAATTAATACTGTCAGATATTGATTATGAAATAACAACAAATCAATGGCAAAAAATTAATATTGCTCAAGCTTATAACGCTTATGAATATCAAATGATGAGACAACAAAATTCTCCTTTGTCAGGGAGTCAACAAAACACTCTAACATTGATTTTAGACTGGATTTACAAAGCGTCATTTAATACGCCAGAACAACAAAAAATGGATTATATTGTTAATCATGTTATGGAAAAATCCGAACCATTTTTTCAGAGAACTTCCTACAATCAATTTTCCAATATGATGAAAAATAGTAATATTCATCAAATTAAAAAATATTTGCAACAATTAGAGCAGGAATAAAATATGGCATCAATAGATGAATTAATTAAATTAATAGCAGCTGCAAAAATTAAGGAGAACGATTCTGGTAGGCGGTGTCCAAAATGTCAAGAAAAAGAAGGCGATTTAATTGTTCTACCAACTCGGTTATCAGTTAGCGGTTATTTAGCTAAAAACCGTATGATAAAAAATAATCTTAAAGCTAATGTAGAAGTCCCTCCTTTACCAGATTTTGCTCAAGAAATGGTAAAAAATTTACCATTAGAACACTCTAATTATTGTATACAAATGCTTAGACAAGGTTATTTATATGTGCTTGTTGACTATAAAAATGGTAAGAAAGAGTGGCGAGCATTTTCTTCCAGCCCTGAAGGATGTCTAACAGAGTTTGAAAATATTAATACGATACCCTCGATTCCCCCTGATTATAATTGCAATATAGCTACTGACGGAGCGGATGCTTCATATATCAGTTTTAAAAATAGTAAAGATATCTATAAAATTCATTTTATTTTTAGTCCAAATAAAATAACTAATGAACGGTTAGAGTTTTACCTGACTACTCCAGAATTTGAACTAGAAGGCATGACACCAGATCAAATACGAAGTGGTCAGAGATCGATAAAAGATGAAGCTTTACTTTCAAATATACTAGAGTTTTCAACGGCAATAGAGATTGCCGAACAAGAAGCTTTTTTGCACAGTAAATTGCCTTATGAATTTAAACTTGGAGAACGGGATAATGCTAACAAACAACTTCAATTAACTCATTACATATATACAAATCGCGCCACTTTTTTTGATAAAGATATTCAGAAATATTATGGTCGTTATTTATCACTCTGTAAAAAATTAAACGCTCGCAAAGGTGCTGCAATTGTAATTAATGATGCGATAGGAATTACACAAAGTTTAAATAATCGTCGTAACGAAGCGCTTGAAAAAAGAATGAAACCCTGGATGGAAGCTAAAGATAATGAAGGGATTTCGAATGAACATCGTCTAATTGTTAAAAAACAACTTGATGAATTTAAAAAGTCATTTCATGATCGCCGTATAAAAAAGTTAACACAGAGTTACTCGAAATCGGTTGAGCTGCAAAAAAAACAGAATACTAAAGCAATGCAAGGTATTTATATACCTGAAGGTCTTAAAAACCAAAGTAATAAAATACTTGATAAGAGTGAAGAATGGTATAACGAAAATGTGGAATCTATCTATACAAAAGAGCTAGCAGAGAAAGAGTTTCAAGAAAAATATTGGAGTCGTTTATCACACGAAAAATTTAATAAATTTGAAAATGATTTTAAAGAAAAATCAGAACAAGCTGAAAAACTTGCAAAGCTAAGAACTAAAGACTACATAAAATGGTTAAAATCTGAGCAATTGATTACAGCATTAGATCTTTATGATGAAAGCAAAAAACTCGACGGAATTATGTTTCAATTTCAGATGAGTATGTGCCTACATGGTACAAGCAGTTCGCCAGAAATTACCGATATACTTGACCAATGGTGGAATGCATCGCAAATTACCCGTGATAACTTAGTTATGCGTACATACCTTTTTAACAATAAAAGTTTAATTGATGACATCAATCAATATTTAGATATACAACGATCAATTGCGATAATTGATGCTCCTGAAACAGATGAGACTGATCCCAATGTTAATAAAGCAATTGAACTATTAAATAACCTTACTGAACATATTAACACAGTAGGTTCTATTATAGATCAACTAGCAGAACGAGGATTTCCAATAGCAATATTATCCTTGACATTAACAGATTTAGTAAGAAATTTTTTAAGAATTACTGTATCGAGTGCCGAGGTGCGTCTCCACAATGCCGTGGGGAATCTTATCATAAGTTCGCTTAATCGAACCGCGACTAATATGTATGGTATGGGTTATAATATTAATCGTGTAAGATTTTCAGCTACGGCTAATCGAGGTGTTCCGCAACTTGAAAATATTGCACAAGAAAACTTCCGAAATGCTGATTTAGTCAATACTCGTTTTGCTATCGTCTTACTTGGATTCAGCGCTTACGATTCATACCAAAAATTTAAAACAGGTCATATTGATAATATTCGGGAAGTAGCTGAATTCCTTACATCGACTGTGACAAGCATTGCTGCCGCCTTACAGGTATATATAAGCACAATTGAATATAGCATTGGTAACAAACCAAATTCTAAAATTGCACATGTTACTATTAATGCCTTTGGTCGGTTGTTTTTGTGGTCGGCAAGTATATCTACGATAGCTGGGGGGGTAATGGGGGTATTAGATTTTATAGATGGATATACAGAGGGTAAAGCTGGGAATAGCATTTTAGAAATTTCATATTATGCAAGAGGACTGGCAACATTGGCGCTTAGTATTGGGCAATTTGTAACTGTACTAGGTACGCTTGCACCATGGTTAGATAGGATTGTTAGTTATAGTACAAAACGAACCATTTGGGTGAAAATAGCTGATTTGGGGCTTTCAATTGGACGCTTTGCACTTAGAAGTGCCCTTGTTATAGGGAGAATTGTATTTATGGCTTCATTTATTATACTAATTGTTTCGTTTGTGCTTATTATTACTGATGACAATGCACTTCAAAAATGGTTTGATCGCTGCTGTTTTGGCAAGGAACCAGACCGTAAAAAATTTGCAGATTTAACTGAAGAATTAACAACCTGGAATCAAGCTATTACGGAGACTTTATAGATGTATATTGGTGAATATTTATTATGGTTTGGCAACTCCATAAAAAAAGAGACACGAAAAAAATTAGAAATGAGTTATAGCAGTAGTGATATGAAACTCAGCGAAGTTGAAAAGGATTGGACTAAGGAGTCAGTCAGTAATAACCCAAGAGCCATTGGCCCATACTATGCCTATAACGATCGCTATCTTGAGATTCGTGGTGGAATGTTTGAAAATTTTCGAGGGATTCTCACTTGGATTAGTCTATTAATTTTTTTTATTCCTTTTAGTTCAGGTTATTACTGTATTAATCATATTATAATGTTATATTGTGGTGAAACAGATAAGATAGCTAGTCATATAATAGCTATCATATTCTATTCTATTGTTTTTTTCCCTTCACTTTATTTATGCATCCGCTATTTTCGTTATGTTTATCGATTGGAACTGTTTACCATACGCCATATACGGGTACGGTTTAATCGGGTAACAAGGCAAGTTTATATTCAGCGCCCTAAATATTGCGGTGGTACTGTCGTATTTAAATGGGATCATATTATGCCGGGTAACTTTGGTGACAGTGGTTCGGATATGAATGGCACCAATATGGTGAATTTAATTGTTTTTCATCCTTATAAAACGGGTTTTCCTATTGCTCACTCAGTCGGGATAGGGAAAAATACCTATAAAGGTCAGGACTATAAAGATGAATGGGAATTTATTCGCCGTTATATGGAAGATGGGCCAGAAAATTTACCCAAACCAAGACTTAGCACCCATTTACCAATGCCATTTCATGGATTAGGTGGCCATATCAGCCCGATGATCCACGCTGCACAAAATTCAAAAAGCATAATGATGTATCTGTTATTAATCCCGGTATTTTTAATACTATTACCCGTTTACACGGCAGGTTATTTTATATCGGAATGTTTATGCTGGCAGCCACGTTGGCCAAAGGTGATTAGGCAAGCAGGTAAAAAAGGCAAACCCATACCCAAAGAAACAACCTTATCAGACTATCCACCTGACGTACAAAAAGGCATTTTAGAGAGTCGATTAGAGTGGTGCGTTTTGGATGAAAAAACCGGAAAATACGTTGATTACGGTAATAGTGATTAAAAAAGGGATGTAAAGGTTAATGTATATCGGTGAATATTTATTATGGTTTGGCAACTCCATAAAAAAAGAGACACGAAAAAGATTAGAAATGAGTTATAGCAGTAGTGATATGAAACTCAGCGAAGTTGAAAAGGATTGGACTAAAGCGTCAGTCAGTAATAACCCAAGAGCCATTGGTCCATACTATGCCTATAACGATCGCTATCTCGAGATTCGTGGTGGAATGTTTGAAAATTTTCGAGGAATTCTCACATGGATTTCTCTACTCATATTTTTAATTCCTATAACTAGTAGCTTTTATGTACTTATAATATTTTTTAAAATAAATAACAATCAATGGGACGCCGATAAAATTGGCTCAGGAATTTTCGCCATGATTGTTTTTGCTATTATCTCATTGATTCTTATTTATTTATATGTCCGCTATTTCCGTTATGTCTATCGATTGGAACTGTTTACCGTACGCCATATACGGGTACGCTTTAATCGGGTAACAAGGCAAGT
>NZ_JACFQU010000072.1:0-253 GCF_016101285.1 Gilliamella sp. W8136 | reverse complement strand
ATCACCTGAACAATATGAACAACAATATTACCAAAATGAAAAAATGATAGAGGTGGGCACTGTCTAATATTTTGGCGAGGATCAGCATACGTTTCAGTAAAAAACTAATTTTTAAAGATAATGACTGAATATCAATTTATACAAAATTCGTAAAGTGTAAATCTTACTCAACCTTTTTTGCTACTACTCAGAAATCAATTTTTAACTGGTATTGCGTTAATTTATTACTGTCATTACTAAGTTATCTATCTAA
>NZ_JACFQU010000024.1:0-34124 GCF_016101285.1 Gilliamella sp. W8136 | reverse complement strand
AAATTGGTCGGCGAGAGAGGATTCGAACCTCCGACCCACTGGTCCCAAACCAGTTGCGCTACCAAGCTGCGCTACTCGCCGTTAGATTTCTGCTCTATAAAATGGGGTGGCTAATGGGATTCGAACCCACGACAACTGGAATCACAATCCAGGGCTCTACCAACTGAGCTATAGCCACCATAGAAGCAGGACGAAATATTACGCATAAAAAATAACATTGTCCAGTATATTTTTTCAAAAATGCACTGATTGCTTATATTAAAAGCGTTAAAAGCTTAATATTTTACCACAAGCCGATGTTTTTAAGCTTTATGTGACATAATATCAATAATTTGCGTGTCGGTTGCTTTCATACTATTGCTAACAATGGCTCCAAGATTATTAATTGAAGTTTCAACGCTATCACCAACTATACCTTCTTTACCTGTCACTCGAATACGATTTAATGCCATTAAAACAGCTTTAAAGCTTGAAGAGACCGAAGTTGATACTTTCATAGCGCAGCTATTTGAAGCTCCATCACAAATAATGCCCGATAAATCACCAATCATACTACAAATAGCCATTTCAACAGGTTCATATTGGCCTTTACCAAGTAACCATGCCATACCCGCCGCCGATCCCATTGCGGCTGTGGATGCAGCACAAAGTGCCGATAATGGCGGAAATTTACTATGTATATAAATTGCAATAGTATGAGATAAAATGAGTGCTCTAGCTAGTTGCTCTGCGGTTGATTTTAAGTAATCGGCAACCACGACTACAGGCATCGTTGCGGTAATACCCTGATTACCCGAACCAGAATTACTCATCGCTGGTAAAGTTGCACCGCCCATTCTGGCATCTGATGCTGCTGTTGTGCGAATAATTACTTTTGATAATAGGTCATCGGCTAACAAACCAGTATTTATTTGTTCATGTAGTGTAGCCGCAATACTTAAGCCATATTCTCGTCTTAATCCTTCTTGAGATAAAGCATCGTTTAATTCAGCAGAATGTAAAATAAATTTGATATCATCAAAATTAGATTGTGTTGCAAACTCATATATCTGTTTAACTGATATATGAGTTATGACTGATTCTTTTTTAGACTCACTTTGTGTTTTATTATCTGCTTTGAAAATTACTTCACCATTTTTTTCTATTAATATTATGTTGGTGTGTGAGTTTTCAATACATACTCTAACATGATCGTCATTAGCATAAATATTGGCTTCAGAATAAATTGCCGTATTATTATTAGCAATTTGTACATTCACTTTTTGCTCTTTAAGTAGAGCTTTAGCTTGGTTAATTTGTTTAGGTGTAATCTTTTTTAGTACTTCAAGACCTGCTTCGGCATCACCGCCGATTGCGCCAATCGCTGCTGCAATTGGTAAACCCACCATACCTGTGCCAGGAACAGTAACTGCCATACCATTTTTCATTAAATTTGGTGAAACATAAGCGTCAATGTGGCTGATACTGTTTTTATCAATATATTTAGCCGCAACAGCTGACGCCAAAGCAAGAGATATAGGCTCTGTACAGCCTAATGCAGGTAAAACTTCATGTTTCACCAATTGAATTAATTCTTGCCACACTACTTGTTGTTCCATTTTTTATCTCCATATTACTGCCTATAATAAATAGTGCTAGATGGTGAAACATTTAATTAAAAATAAACATAATATTTAGTTTAAATTTTAATGTTAAGATTGCAAAGTAAATAATTAAATATGTTGCACTAAAATAAATAGAGGTTATTATTTAAAATATTTTTATAAAAAATTAATGTTAATCTTTTTAAAAAAATATGTTGCAATTTAGTGTTAATCTAGACTTTTTATTTGGTTAAACAGTGAATTAAATAATCAGGAATTGTTCAAAATATGTAATATTTTAGTAAAATTACCTGACTTTTTTTTTATTATTGTAATAATGTAACTACATAAAATTAATAATAATGGCTACGTATGATAAATATTTTGTTAATTGATGATGATGTCGAATTATCACAAATGCTTAGTGAATATTTAACCAATGAAGGTTTTAATATTAAAAGTGTCTATTTGGGTAAAGATGCTATTGATGAAGCATTATCGGGAAAATATCGTGCTGCAATTCTAGATGTAATGTTACCAGATATTAATGGTATTGATGTTCTTAAAAGTATACGTCAACACTGTAATATGCCCGTTATTATGTTAACCGCGAAAGGTGATAATATCGATCGTGTGTTAGGTTTAGAATTAGGTGCTGATGATTACATCCCTAAACCATGTTATCCTCGAGAACTACTAGCCCGATTACGTGCTGTGTTACGCCGTTTTGATGAACGAACAGTTGAATTGGTAGATGATAAAAAATACCATTTTAATGGTTTGACATTAGATTTACCGCAACGGTTATGTACATGGAATGGACAGGCTATTGATTTAACATCTACTGAATTCAATTTATTAGTCTTATTGGTAAAAAATAGCGAACGTGTTGTTACTAAAGAAGAGTTGTCCGAAGTTGGGCTTGGTCGTGCTCGAGAACTTTATGATCGTAGTGTTGATGTACACATTAGTAATATTCGCCAGAAATTATTTCAAGTTGCCCAAAACGACGTGACAATTGAAACCATCAGAGCTGTAGGTTATCGCATTCGTTAATAATAATAGGTTTGCTATGAATCGTCGATTATTTTGGAAAATACTTATTGTATTTTGCGTGATGTTTTTTCTCACCTTTCAACTGACATGGATTGCTTTTTCTGTCTATGTAGAAGGAAAAAATAAACAAATCCTCAATCATATGCCGACAAAAGTCGATATGATTGCGCAATTATTGCATGTAGCCGGTGAAGAAGATACGCTTAATTTTATTGCACATTTACCCGAACGTGAGCGAGTATTATTGTCAATAAAATTGGTCTCGCCTCAAAATGATCAAGTTAATATTCTAAACGATGAATTAGAATCGCCTAATTATATGTACCAACGTTCAGCTGTGGCCCCAGATGGAACACTGTATTCTGTTTCGTTTAAAAAAGAAGAAATAAATACTCAGTTCCAAAATATACTGTTTAATATGCCGATGCCTATTACGCTGGCGGGAATTTTTGTTGGGCTTACGTTAAGTCTTACTTTAGCTTGGAATTTAACTAAACCAATGCGATTATTAAGGCAGGCCTTTTTTCAAGTATCACAAGGTAATCTTTCGGTTCGATTATTTGATAAGCTAGAATATCGGCATGATGAAATAAGTGAAGTGGGTAAAGATTTTGATATGATGGTTGAACAACTTAATATCTTGATCTCAGATCGCCAGTCACTGCTTCATGACGTATCACACGAACTTAGAACACCACTGGCACGTTTGCAGTTAGCTATTGGGCTTGCTCAACAAAATAAACAAAATATCGATACTTGTTTAGCGAGAATTGAACTGGAATCTGAACGATTAGATCAGTTAATTGGCGAAATATTAAAATACTCTCGTACTGAAATGAACAATCGTAATGATGAAGAATATTTTGACTTGAAAGATTTATTAAGTGTGGTGATCAGTGATGCTAATTATGAAGCAAATCACCAACAGATTGATGTACATTTTATTCCTTCAACAATTAATCATTCGATTGTCAAAGGCAATTCGGAACAGATACGTCGTGCAATTGAAAACATTATTCGTAATGCGATTCGTTTTTCTGAAGCAGGGCAGGCTATTGAGGTCTCATTAAAAGAAACGAACAAATACTTACAAATAGAAGTTAAAGATCGTGGACCGGGTGTTGAATGGAATAAATTATCCAGCATTTTTGAACCATTTGTCCGTATTCAGTCACCACAACTTGGCAAAGGTTATGGACTGGGATTAGCGATTGCTCGAAAGACCGTTGTTATGCACAACGGTACTATTAAGGCAGCAAACCGAGAAGGTGGTGGACTTGTTGTTACTATATATTTACCTTATTGGCGTAAATATCAAACGCTTACACCTAGTAACAATCACTATTAACGGATAATACATACTCTTTAACCAATTCTGTTAATTTAATTTTATCATGCCCTGTAAAGTTCAGGGTTTGTATAACTTTATTAGGATCACTGTCTAATATCGCTTTATACTCCGCAATATATTGACTGGCAATAGGTTTGTATGACCAATGCCACTCTTCGGGAAGATATCCACCTTTACGGCCTTCGTTAAAAGCCTGACAAAAACCATACTTAGGCATATTTTCTTGTAACCATTTATAAAGAATAATACCTTTTTTATCTTGCTTAAAAAATTCAGATGACAAGCTAGTAATATCAATGTCTGTTCCCCAATGATGTCTTGAAGTGCCAGGCATGGATGAAAATTTTAAAATTTCTGCAGCAATGTTTTGTGGATCATTGATTTTTTGCAACAATGCATCCCATTTGCGTTGCCAAATACCATTTTGATAAGTGTAATTACGAGTTGCACTGACTACAATAAAAGGAATATCTGGATGTATCTTTTTAAAATCATTATAAGCTTTGATCAGTTGTTCTGTTGGCTCTTTTTGTAGATACATTCCTTTTTTATTAACAGGTAACACTGTCGAATCTAATGCTATAAAGTTGCTGTCTTTTTTTTCGTCAAATTGACCGGTAAGTTTACTTAATGGAATTGAATGTGCCATAGTAATTGTCGAGTATAAAAATAGAGTTGATATCAATGCAAAATTGAGAATTACTTTTAATTTTACTGTTTTTATTATCATTTTGAGTTTCTATAATATTCTATTAGCCAGATAATGTGAAAACCAGTATAATCCTTTCCCTAAAAATTGAAATAGCCATAATGTGTAAAAACGAGGCCTTATGTTAAAACCAGCTACATCCAGTACGTCTGTAATTAATTCAGATGCTGCAAATACAATCAATGTTAATTCAACACAAGAAAAAATAAATCTACTTAATTTTACGCGTCAGCAATTGCGTGATTTTTTTATATCGCTTGGGGAAAAACCCTTTAGAGCCGATCAAGTTATGAAATGGATCTACCATTTTGGTATCGATGACTTCGATCAAATGACTGATATTAATAAAAAACTACGTGAACAGTTAAAAACCTTGGCTGAAATTAAAGCGCCTAAAATTGCTATTGAACAACGTTCATCTGATGGTACCATTAAATGGGCATTAGATGTGGGAAATAATCAGATGATTGAATCTGTGTATATTCCTGAGCGAGACCGTGCTACATTGTGTGTTTCATCACAGGTAGGCTGTGCGCTGGAATGTAAATTCTGTTCAACCGCTCAACAAGGTTTTAATCGCAATTTAACCGTTTCTGAAATTATTGGCCAAGTTTGGCGTGCATCCAATGCTATTGGGGTCACAGGTAAATTAGCTGACAGACCTATCACTAATGTTGTTATGATGGGGATGGGTGAACCTTTATTAAATTTATCTAACGTAGCGCCTGCAATGGAAATTATGTTAGATGATTTTGGCTATGGTTTATCAAAAAGACGAGTAACACTTTCAACCTCTGGTGTAGTACCCGCTTTAGATAAATTGGCAGGAATGATTGATGTTGCATTAGCGATTTCACTTCATGCTCCCAATGATGAGATCCGTAGTGAAATTATGCCAATCAACCAAAAATATAATATGGCAATGCTACGTGATTCAATTTTACGTTATCTTTCAACATCAAATGCCAATCACGGTAAAGTAACTATTGAATATGTTTTACTGAATCAAATTAATGATAGTGTTGAGCATGCTCATGAACTGGCGAAGTTCTTGAAAAATGTGCCAAGTAAAATCAATTTAATTCCATGGAATCCATTCCCTGGAGCACCTTATTCTCGTTGTTCAAATACAAGAATTGATAGATTTATGAAAACGTTAATGGGTTATGGTTTCACAGTAATTGTTCGTAAAACACGCGGAGATGATATTGACGCAGCTTGCGGGCAACTTGCTGGTGAAGTAGTTGATCGTACGAAACGAACCCTTTATAAAAAGCAAAATCTTGTTCAGAAAACAGCATAATCTTCTAATATAAAAAGGAAGGATAAATGAAAAAATCGCTAATAGTATTAAGCTGTTTTGCCATGCTAATGCTAGCAGGTTGTCAAACCAATAACAGAGAAGAGTTTGACCCAGAGACCGCGGCATTAGCAAGAATGCGATTAGGACTAGGCTATTTAGCTAAAGCAAACGAATCGGAAGAAAATGTTAAGGCTGCACATTATAATCTAAAATTAGCGTCTCAATATTCGCCCAACAATCCACAAGTGATGCTAGCAATGGCAATGTTTGATCAACATGTTGGCGAATATGATGAAGCTGAAATGATTTATAAACGTATCACATTAATGCAACCAGGTAACGGTTTATATCGTGTTCATTACGGCTCTTTTCTGTGTGGTAGAGATCGTTATCAAGAAGCTCAAAAACAATTTGAACAAAGCTTAGAGCTAGACAAACATCGTTGGAAAGCCGATGCCTATGAGCAATATGGTTATTGCGCTATCCAAAATGGAGATAAAAAAATAGCAGATCTTATGTTCAAACAACTTTTTGAATATGATTCTAGTCGTCGAAGTAGTGTGATAAAAACAGCTGAAATTTATGAAAATAAAGGCGATCAAAATATTGCAAACTATCTATTTTTAGTATCAAAAAAATAAATCATAAAAATTAAAATAAATATTCTAGAAGCAAGAGTAAGTGTCATGAGTTTATTGACTATTATGTTATTGGCGCTGGCAATGTCGAGCGATGCCTTTGCTGTCGCTTTGTGTCGTGGTATATCATTAAAATCCACACCTTTTTTAGGTGCGTTAAAAATTGGTGTCTTATTTGGTATTATTGAGGCGATGACCCCACTACTTGGTTGGTTAATTGGTTATATTGCCTTGCAATATATCGAAAAATGGGATCATTGGGTCGTGTTTGCTATCATGTTGTTTTTAGGTATTAACATGATTTATAGCAGCCTAAAATCATCAGATGAAGATGACCAACAAGAACCGATATCATCAAATAAAAAATCCTTTTTCATGTTAATCTTTACCGCTATATCAACGAGCATTGATGCATTTGCCGTTGGGGTAGGTTTAGCGATGGCGAATGTTAATATCTATTTTACTGCGTCAATGATTGGGCTGGCAACTTGTGTGATGGTGACAACAGGTCTGCTATTAGGTAAGAAAATAGGGTGTGTTATAGGCAAAAAAGCTGAGCTATTTGGAGGATTCGTGCTGATCGCAATCGGTGTAATCACGCTTTATCAGCATTTAACAACCTAATTTCAATATTTTATAAAAACTGTTTTAGATATAAAAAAACCACTCACATATTGGAGTGGTTTTTTATTGGATGAATAATAGGGGAAATTACATCATTCCGCCCATTCCTCCCATGCCGCCCATACCACCAGCAGCACCTAAATCAGCTTTATCATCTTTAGGTAAATCAGTAACCATACATTCAGTTGTGATCATAAGACCTGCTACTGATGCAGCATATTGTAATGCGCTACGAGTTACTTTAGTTGGATCTAAAATACCCATGGCAATCATATCACCATACTCTTCAGTTGATGCATTGTAGCCATAGTTACCTTTACCACCTTTAACCGCATTAACAACAACAGAAGCTTCTTCACCACAGTTAGTAACGATTTGACGTAATGGTGCTTCCATCGCGCGAAGAGCTACTTTAATACCAACGTTTTGATCTTCGTTTGCACCTTTAAGATCTAAAATCGCAGAAGCAGCTCTAACTAATGCAACACCACCACCAGCAACAACACCTTCTTCAACGGCTGCGCGAGTCGCATGTAATGCATCTTCTACACGTGCTTTTTTCTCTTTCATTTCAACTTCAGTTGCTGCACCAACTTTAATTACTGCAACACCGCCAGCTAATTTAGCAACACGTTCTTGAAGTTTTTCTTTATCGTAGTCAGAAGTTGATTCTTCAATTTGTTTACGAATTTGTTCAACACGTGCATTAATTAATGATTCTTCACCAACACCATCAATGATAGTTGTGTTATCTTTGTTGATTACAACGCGTTTTGCTTGACCTAAATCTTCAAGTGTTGCTTTTTCAAGCTCTAAACCGATTTCTTCTGAAATAACTGTACCTGAAGTTAAGATAGCAATATCTTGTAACATTGCTTTACGACGATCACCAAAACCAGGCGCTTTAACCGCGGCAACTTTAACAATACCACGCATAGTATTGACAACTAAAGTTGCTAATGCTTCGCCTTCAACATCTTCAGCGATAATTAATAGTGATTTACCTGCTTTAGCAACCGCTTCTAATACTGGTAATAATTCACGGATGTTAGAGATTTTTTTATCAGCTAATAAAATATATGGGCTGTCTAATTCAACAGTAGCTGTTTCTGGTTTATTGATGAAATATGGTGATAAATAACCACGGTCAAACTGCATACCTTCAACAACATCAAGCTCGTCTTGTAAACCAGTACCATCTTCAACAGTGATAACACCTTCTTTACCTACTCTTTCCATTGCTTGAGCAATTAAAGTACCAACCGTTTCATCAGAGTTTGCTGAAATAGTACCAACTTGCGCAATCGCTTTAGAATCAGCACATGGTGAAGATAATTTTTTAAGCTCTTCAACTGCAGCAACCACAGCTTTATCAATACCACGTTTTAAATCCATTGGATTCATGCCCGCAGCAACAGCTTTTAAACCTTCATTAACGATAGCTTGAGCAAGTACTGTTGCTGTTGTTGTACCGTCACCCGCTGCATCATTTGCTTTTGAAGCAACTTCTTTAACCATTTGTGCACCCATGTTTTCGAATTTATCTTCTAATTCGATTTCACGAGCAACTGAAACTCCATCTTTAGTAATAGTTGGGGCACCAAATGATTTATCTAATACAACATTACGTCCTTTTGGACCTAACGTTACTTTAACTGCATCAGCTAATACATTCACACCTTTGAGCATCTTAGCACGAGCGTCATTTCCAAATTTTACATCTTTAGCTGCCATCTTCGTATTTCTCCTAGATTCTGTATATAAGTTAAATTATTTGCCAGTTATGCTTCAACAATGGCTAAAATATCGGTTTCTGATAGGATAAGCACTTCTTCGTTATCGATTTTTTCTGTTTTAACGCCATATCCTTCATTGAAAATTACGATATCACCAACTTTAACATCTAATGGCTGAACTTGACCATTTTCCAAAATGCGACCATTACCAACAGCTAAAACCTCACCACGTGTTGATTTACCAGCAGCTGAACCAGTTAAAACAATACCGCCAGCTGATTTTGATTCTACTTCTTTGCGTTTAATGATCACACGATCATGCAATGGACGAATTTTCATTAGTTATCTCCTAGCACTAATTTTTACTTAAATAATTATTAACAATAAATCATAAAAATATGATATGTATTATATAGTGCACAATACATGGGGATTATTTTAAATTCTTCAAGAGAATAAAATAAAAAAAAATCCAATTGATTATTTATTCGTCACTCTTTCGTTCGAATTCCCCTTCAATAACATCATTCATTTGTGTATTGCTGTTAGAATAAAATGAATAAAATTTAGAAGGTAATTTCCCAATAATAAAGCGAACAATATATTCTTGAACCCACGGAATTAACATAATAGCACCAAGAATGTCAGTTAAAAAACCTGGAATAAGTAATAAAAAGCCGGCAAATAATAAAGATACGCTCTTAATAATTTCATCTTTAGGACTTTGTTGATTAGCAATTTTTTGTTGCATAATACTTAGATTTCTTAAACCTTGTTTTTTTATTAATGAAAGCCCAATAATTGAAGTGGCAATAATCCCAATCAAAGCAAGAAAAACACCAATTGAATCAGCAACTGTTATAAAGAAACTCACTTCAAAATAAGCATAAATAAAAAAAATAATAAAACCAAAAACTCGCATATAAAAATTCCTCTAAATATAGAGTGATATTATTCTAACTAAACTATTAATATAGTGGCAATTAGTTAAATTTCAACCAATCAGTATGTATTTTTAAAAATATCTTATAAAAGGGATTGACGGATAATCGAGAATCGTGTTTAATACAGCTCCATTGTTGCCCGGATAGCTCAGTCGGTAGAGCAGGGGATTGAAAATCCCCGTGTCCGTGGTTCGATTCCGCGTCCGGGCACCAATTCCAAAAAAGACACCAGCTTAAAGCTGGTTTTTTTATGTCTAAAGCCTTTTCAAATAAGCCTTTCAGCTTGTTTCACTACTCAACCGAATTCAACTGGAATTACCCCAAATCAAGCGGAAAATCGGATACAAACCCGGATACATTTGGTTCGATAATGGCGTGTATCCATAAAATGGCTTTAAAGCCTTTATTGGCAAGGGTTATAGAGAATTGCTTGTAAAATTCACGTTTCTTTATTTAATCAGTATTGAGGTTATTATTCCGTTTTATGGCAGCAATCACCAAATTTTAAGATTTGATAAATTCGAGTGGATAACCATGATGTTCAGCCAGTTTATCCAGATAACGGGCAACTCTACCTGCCAGCAGCTGACTGCAATATCAATGCTAATGCCTCACGATTAAAGCCATCTATCACATTATTGAAGTTCTAAATCGGTGTTGATTGCGGCTGCTGTCACTCATAAAATTCATTGATCAGCATTCACCTTGTTTATTGGATGCTGATAGTTTTTCAGGGCTTCGTGGAGCGAGCAATACGCTGTTTATGCTTTATCCTGAGATTAAACCTTAATTCACAATACACCCGTTTATGGTTCCATTTATAACCCTGCTTTCTGATGCGATTAAAACATTTGGCAAAACCTCAGCGTAAATGCTTATTAGTCATCGTACTGAGTACCGATATAATCACCAAATTATCCGATAACTTAGGTTGATAATAGTAAGCACAGCAGCTTAAGCTAACGATATTGCTGCTCATGGCAATAGTAATAGAATGACTTTCTTGCAATTGCACTACCCAAACTTTACGTTTCTTAGTAGGCACTAGAGCTTTTTTATAAATTCCTTCTGGATCTGAGCTTTTAAACTGAGTTCAACAACCACCTGCTTAAACTTAAGATTTTCAATCTTCTTTTAAGATAGATATAACTTGATGTTCAGTCATTTTTTCATGGTTAAATCCTCTGTGGATTAATAAAGAGAATGTTCTACTCTTTAACTGTACTATTCTAGGGGGTAGTTACAGATTTTTTTAATATTAATAATAAACCTTGTAGGTGTATTATAATCTTCGGTTGATAATGTTCGGGTCTATGAACGTTTATACCTTTTTCTTTTAATCCATCAAATGTAGATGGAATATTAATTTCATGAATAATATGCAAAACTATATAAATAAGCACTTCGCTCGTACCTAAGGAATCAACAATATGTGATCGCCAAATTTTCTAAAAAATTTGTTTTAGGATTCATCGATATCACCAATAGACGTTAAAGGTTCTTTCTTTTTAGAGAAAGAAACAAAACACAATAAAGATGCAAATGTTATTGATGAAATTCCAATGGCATATAAAGCATATTGATGCTGTAATGACGGCACAAAATGAATTAGTTGAGATTGTTCATCAACTACGACAAGTGGTCTGTGTGAAAGGATAAATGATATCGAAGATAACTTCCTTGATGATCATGGCGGTAATAATATGATAACTAATGATTACTTATAGCATTTTGATATAAACAATTAATCATTCACGATAACGATAAGATATTTTAAGAATAAACAATGACAACGAATTTAAACACAACAACTGAGCAACCATTCCCAATAGTATGGGATAACAATAGAATCAGTATTTATCAGTTTTTACTCCCTTATCAAAATGCTGATAAATTACCAGAGATAGCGGAAACGCTCCCTGATGATGAATCTTTGGATAATAACGAATTCAAATGGGCAGATGGAGCAATGGATGGTGTTATCAATCATCACGGCGCATCGACAGAACAAAATTGTGTAGAAAATATGCTAATGTTGCTTCAACAAATAACAATACAACCTAATCAGTCAGATATCGAGCAACTGTATAATTTAGTCACCACTGAACGTACATTAAGCTTTATTGATGATTTAGCTGAAGCAATACCGAACATTGATGTTGATTTTGATAAATTATATGAGTTTATCTATTGGTTAGCCATTAATAGCCCTGATCGTGAAATCATTAAATTTAGTATTGCTATATTGGGTTCTTTTACCACCGAACAAACCGAACTATTTATGTTATTCGGTATGCATAATGAGTTTAGCTTATATTCTGCTATTGCATTAGAAAATACATTATCATCTGAAAATGATATTGAAAATACCTTAATGAAACTAGCCCAAAAAGTTGATGGTTGGGGACGTATTCAAATCGTCGAACGGTTAACCAACTATCCATTATCATCAGCAAGCAAAGATTGGTTGTTAAGAGCCGGTTATCAAAATAGCATTATGAATGAATATCTTGCTTATACCTGCGCAGTAGCTGGTGAATTAGATAAGGTGTTAGAGCAAGAGAGTATTGATAATGAATTAATTAGCTCAATCGGTGAAATTCTAGAAGCATTAATTAACGGTGGGCCTGCTGAGGATATATATTGTTATGATGTTGCTGCTCAAGTTTGTGCCAATTATTTAACTCATCTACTTAAACAACCAAACTTAGTCGATCTGAATATATTACGAGCGGTCAAATTAATACATAATTTTGTTGCTGAGGAGGTAGATGAAAATACGCCTAACTGGCACGAACAAATAAAAGATGAAATAATCGAAAAAGCTAATCAGTTTATTCAACAAGATAAATGGTTAGAATTGATTGAAGAAAACCTAACGGCTAACAATGAGAATCAATTTTCGCTAGCAGCAGAACTTTATTCTCAATATGGTTTTGATGCATGGCCTGCACGATTTGAATATCAGAAAAAATATAATGGTGATCAGTGGAATGATTTGATGCAAAGTGATTCAATATCAAGAATCCAACAAGTTATTCAATTAGCTAATCAACAATATGATTTTGCTAAACTCGCAACCGGACCTACATTGGATGATGGATTCGGCGAAGATGATGCACATTATATATTATTACTGATATTACAAGAACTTGATCGTTTTTCTGAGGTTGGTGAAGATTTATTATTAATCGCTTTAAAAAGCCCGCTAATGCGACATCGAACTATGGCATTAAATGCTATAAAAGCTTGGGATCGGTCATTATGGTCAGACAATATCAAAACAGCAATACAAGAATTGGCAATCATTGAGCCTGATGACGAGATTAAAGAAGATTTAGCCGCATTAATAGCTGAAATGAATGATTAAAAATTTTATTCAATTGATGGTTATTATAAAAATTAATAAGGATGTTATTGAAAATGCAAAACCGTATACAAGAAAAACTTATTGAATTAGAACAACAATATAACATCAATATCATTTTTGCCTGTGAATCTGGTAGCCGAGCATGGGGATTTCCCTCACCAAATAGTGATTATGATGTTCGTTTTATTTATATTCATCCAATTGATAAATATTTATCAATTGATAATCCTGCTTCTCATCTTACTTTTCCAATCGACGATGAGTTGGATTTACATGGTTGGGATTTGAAAAAAACGTTACAGTTAATTCGCAAATCCAATACTACGCCATTTGAGTGGTTGCAGTCACCAATTATTTATCAGCAAAATAATGCAATTGCTGAGCCATTATGGCAATTATGCGCAGAATTTTTTAATGCACGTGGTAATATTTTTCACTATTTAGGTATAGCGAAAAGTGCTTGGCAAAGTAGTAAAGGGCAACAAATTGGTGTCAAAAAGTTATTTTATGTATTAAGACCACTATTATGTGCTAAATGGTGTTTAGAAAAACAGCAAATCGCACCGATGGCAATAGCACCATTATTGACGCTATTGCCCGAAAATTTACGTAACAAAATCAATAAGATTATTGAGCAAAAAGCAACCATGGCTGAATCACAACTTATCGCTATCGATCCTGAAATATTACTATTTATTGAACAATCGATGAATGATATCTTGCAACAAGTTGCACCAATAACAGAACGGCATTTTAAACCAGCTAAATTAGATCAATTTTTCATAAAAACTTTGATGGATTTGCAATAGGGAAAAGAATATCAAATGACAATTGATGATTTAAAAAGGAAAAATTTAATCTTATTTGAGGTTATCAGTGGTAGCCGTGCTTTTGGATTAGCCACTGAAACATCCGATACTGATATCAAAGGGGTATTTTATCTACCAAAAGAAAAATTT
Organism: Gilliamella sp. W8136; assembly: GCF_016101285.1. NCBI lineage: Bacteria > Pseudomonadati > Pseudomonadota > Gammaproteobacteria > Orbales > Orbaceae > Gilliamella > Gilliamella sp. W8136. Next base: position 19,851 of record NZ_JACFQU010000024.1, on the reverse strand, counting down.
TATGGACTTGAATACATTCCGCAAATTAGTAATGCCTCAAATGATATTGTCTATTATGAATTAGGCCGGTTTGTTGAATTACTGCTTAAAAATAACCCTAATATTTTAGAAGTGTTAGCTTCCAGCTCGGAATGTATTTTATATCAACATCCGATTATGCAGCAGTTGACCCTCGATCTTTTTTTATCTAAACAAACCGAACAAACATTTGCTCACTATGCAATATCGCAAATAAAAAAAGCTAAAGGGTTGAATAAAAAAATCAATAACCCAGTAGAAGTTAAACGAAAAACAGTACTGGATTTTTGTTATATTATTCAAGGGCAACATACTTATCCAATGACCAACTGGTTAACAAAAAATGGTTTACAGCAACAGTGTTGTGGTTTAGTTAATATACCTCATGGTAAGGATTTATATGCCCTCTTCTATGACGCGTCAGGTAGTTGTGGTTATCATGGCATTATTCAGCATGAAGATTCAACGGAACTCTGTTTATCTTCGGTTAAAATCGATACCCCTGTGATGGCTTATTTGAGTTTTAATCGTGATGGCTTCTCATCGCATTGCCGTGACTATAAAGCGTATTGGCAATGGGTCGCCAATCGTAATCAACAACGTTATAAAAATAATATTGAAAATGGTAATGACTTTGATGCTAAAAACATGATGCATACTATTCGGTTATTGCAAGTTGCCTACGAAATCATGACAAAAGGAACCATTACCAATAAAAGACCTAATCGCAACGAACTGTTAGCCATTAAGCAGGGTAAATTAAGTTATGATGAGATTATGCAACTTGCTGAGTCGTTATTAGCAAAAATTGAAACCGCATCATTGTCATCGCGATTACCTGACCAACCTAATCGCCAAAAAGCATTAGCGGTTTTACTAACTATGCGTAATTACTTATATCAATCATAATGATTAATAAAAAAGCGCTCATTTTAATAACGGTGCTTTTTTACATTCAATTTTACTAAAGCTTATTATTTATCATCACCAGCCAATAAATATAATGCTTCGTATGGTCTTAATTGGATTTCAGAGTCGAATGCTGTTGCTTGCTGATAATTACTCAATAATCTTTGCCAATTAGTACCTTGTAAGGTTTTTGGTAACTGCCAGTTAACAGGTTGTTCAGTTAGATTGGTTATCACTAATAGTTGTTGATTATTGTAACGGCGCAAGTAACACCAATAATCAGCAACATTGGCGGTTAAATCTTGATAATCACCAAAAATAAATATTGGTTATTCTTTGCGTAATTTAATTAATGTTTGATAGCAGTAAAAGATCGAATTCTGATCAGCCAATGCGGCTTTGACATTAATTTGTCGATAATTATTTGCCACCTCAATCCATGGTTTTCCCGTTGTGAAACCAGCATTTAAGTTATCATCCCATTGCATAGGCGTGCGACTGTTATTACGTGATTTACTCGCTAAAATTGCTAAAATTTCAGCATCATTCATCCCTTCAGCTATTTTTTCTTGGTAGATATTTAAACTTTCGACATCACGATATTGGTTAATACTATTAAAATGCGGATTGGTTATGCCGATCTCTTCACCTTGATAGAGATATGGCGTACCTTGTAATCCATATAGCAACATAGCAAGCATTTTCACTGATTCACAGTGATATTGGTTTTCATTACCTAAGCGTGGCACAATTCGCGGTTGGTCATGATTACACCAAAAAATGGCATTCCATGCTTTAGCATGCATCCCGGTTTGCCAATCACCAATAATATTCTTTAACTCAAGCAAATCTGGTTCACCATTACCGATCCTAACTTATATCCAGATGAAAAACTTATAAATAATTTTTCCAAGATACTCTTGTGACACAGCAACTATTGGTTGTCACTAATAGACAATGATTCAAGCTTGCATTGCAAGTTTGAATATGAGATTCGTTTTTAATTGTAAAGTATGGTTTAAAAATGAATCTTGATTTTTGGGTATTAATGAGGTGGTTTGTAAAATAAATAATCGGATACAAACCCGGATACATTTGGTTCGATAATGGCGTGTATCGAAAAAATAGCTTTAAAGCCTTTGTTTGCAATGGCTATAACGAATTACTTAATCGCTATCATTTAGGATTAATGTTTTTTTCACAACAACTTAAAATTTTGTGAGGTAGATCACAAAAATAATGTGATATTGGTAATATTTTTCTCCTTTATTACCTTTAATTTGAATATTAATGGATTTTAAACAATTACAACAAAAAGTCATTAAGATCAATATTTGGAAAATAATGGTTTTACTCTAATTGCCATTGGGAAACGATTATGTGGCATCAAAACTGCCACAATGGCTATAAGTCCATAACACGAAAAGCTTGTTTGCAGCACAAAACAGTTAGAAATGATTGAATAGTTTTCTTGATTACAAAACAACAGAAAATTTTATGCCTTTCAACTTAAGAAGTTATTAATATATCTATCTTTATCACATTAAGCTAATTTTAAAATTATTATAATAGTTAAACAACCAAAGATATATTAGTACTCAACATTAAGTTATAATTATTATTACAAGATAGATTACGGGGTATCTATTATGTTGAAAGGAAATAAATTGCCAGTACCTATAAAAATTATTTCGACTGGCATTGCTTTACCGCCAGATAAAATAAAGGCGGCAGATTTAGATAAAAAACTAAATAAACCAGATGGTTATTCGCTTAAACGTTCAGGCATACTCTATCGTTATCATGCCGATACGCAGTTACAACAAGCCGATTTAGCTGCAAGCGCCATTAGTGATGCTCTCACCCGTTGTAATATTGCTGGAGAATCTATTGATTTATTAATATCTGCATGTGCTCTTCCTGTTCAAGCGCTTCCTTATACTGCTACGCATATTCTAAAAGCAAGCTCATTACCCCAAACGATAACTTGCTTTGATGTTAATGCTAGCTGTGTTAGCTTTATAAGTGCATTACAAATAGCAGCCGGTTTATTAAATACCGGTATTTATAAGCGTATAGCGATTGTTTCTGCGGATTTAGCATCACGTGGTTTAGATTGGCAAGATGAGGAATCTTCTTTAATTTTTGGTGATGGTGCAGCTTGTGCAATTGTTGAACAAGGTAACGGAAAGAGTGGCATTCTTTCATGTTTATTAGAAACCCATACTAATGGTATTGATTTGTGTGAAATTCGTGGAGGAGGCTCTCGTCGAAATATAAAAACCGGTATCGAAGAGCATGATTTCTTATTCCATATGCAAGGAAAACCGCTGTTTAAATTAGCATCATCGCTAATTGAGCCCTATTTAACCCGATTATTAAACCAAGCCGATTTAACACTTTCTGATATAGCGACTGTAATCCCCCATCAAGCTAGCCATTTATCATTAGAACACATGCGTAAGCGACTTAATATTTCTAGCGAAAGTCTAATTGATATTTACCGTTTCCGAGGCAATCAAGTATCGGCTTCAATTCCTAGTGCATTGCATGAAGCCGTAATAACTCAGCGCTTTAATCCGGGTAAACCTGCTATGTTAATCGGTACGGCAGCAGGTTTAACGTTAGGGGGAATGATTCTATTACCATGAGAATTTTAGTGACGGGTGCAACAAGTGGTTTAGGTCGCAATGCCGTGGAGTGGTTACTTACACAAGGTCATCAAGTTCATGCCACGGGTCGTAATCAAACTGTTGGAAAGCAACTTAGCGTACTTGGAGCAAAATTTACTGCACTAGATTTAATTACCGCAACAGATGCGGATTACCAGCAAATGCTTGTTGATTGTGATACGGTTTGGCACTGTGCTGCATTGTCTTCCCCTTGGGGTAAATATGATTGGTTTTATCAAGCGAATGTCGTAGTCACATCACGTTTAGCACAGTTTGCCGGTAAACTTGGTATTAAGCGTTTTATCCATATATCAACGCCATCGATATATTTTGATTTTCAATCGCACCTTAATATCACGGAAGACTACCTTGCGAAAAAGTTTGCTAATCATTACGCGAACACCAAATATCAAGCAGAAAAATGTATACAAGAATGTGTCGCGCATTACCCTAATACGGCTTATTTAATATTAAGACCTAGAGGAATTTTTGGTCCTCATGATCGCGTGATTATTCCTCGGATGCTAGCATTATTGAAACGTACTGGCGGTACATTATATCTGCCGAAAGGCGGACATGCTTTTCTTGATCTTACATTTGTGCTTAATGTTGTCTATGCCACATTTACGGCATCGAATAATCCTCATCTTCGCTCAGGTGATGTCTTTAATATTACTAACCAACAACCAAGCCAACTTATTGACTTACTTAATTTATTATTAAGGGAACATTTAGCGCTTGATTATAAAGTTCGATCACTGCCGTACCAACTTCTATATGGGGTAGCGACTTTACTAGAAGGTATCGCATCATTAACACATAAAGAGCCTACTCTAACACGTTATAGCGTTGGTACGTTATATTATGATATGACCCTAAGTCAGGAGAAAGCCATAGCCTGTTTGGGTTATCAGCCGCTGTATAGCTTAAGTGAAAGTGTTGAACTGACCGCAAATTGGTTAAAGCAGCAAAGGTTAGTATAAAATGGCAAAAATTATACCTTTTAAAGCTGGATATTGTATCCATATTGCTTGCATGGCAGTGCGGGGAGCAGGGTTTAATGTCTGTCAATTCCCTGCACGAGCTTGGCTCATTGAGGTAGATGGCTATCGTTGGCTTTGGGACACCGGCTATGCAGATTATTTTAAACAATATACCCAAAAAGGCATATTTAAGTTGTATCAAAAAACAACCCCAGTTTATCTTAATCAGGGAGAATCGCTTAAAGAACAATTTAATGTATTGGGAATCGATCTGGCTAGTATACAGCACGTTATTATCTCACATTTCCATGGTGATCATATTGCGGGATTAAGAGATTTTAATCATAGTCGATTTATTTGTTCTCAACACGGCTGGCAAACAGTTAAACCATTACGTGGTTTTTTTGCTCTTAAACAAGGTTTTGTACCTTGCCTGATTCCTACTGATTTTGAACAACGGGTAAGTTTTATTGAACAGTTTGAACGTTGTACGCTCGCACCGGAATTATCACCTTTTACATATGGTTATATTTTACCTAATAGCAAAAAACAGGTAATTTTAGTTCCCTTACCGGGACATGCCGCCGGTCATATTGGCGCATTCATTCTGACCGATAATGGTTGGACGTTACTAGCAAGTGACGCAGCATGGGTGAAAGCAAATTATAAAGAACTAAAAAAACCATCACGACTAGCTAATTTAATTATGGCAGATTCTCAAGCTTATTATTTAACCCTTAATCAGCTTCATCAACTCTCTTATCATCCTGATGTTACCATTTATTTAAGCCATGAGGGGGAAGAATGAGGTTACTAAAAATACTGTGGTATTATTGGCGCACCAAACATCTAACATTTAAAAATCGCGCTACACTTCAAACCTATCAACTAAAACAATTACAAAAATTTAAACAACGCGTTTTAACTCGAAGTCCCTATTTCAGCCAATTTATCCAACAACCATTCGAAACCTGGCCATTAATGAATAAAAAAATAATGATGGAAAATTTCGATCAAATGAATACCGAACATCTTACCTGCCATTCCTTATTGGCATTGGCTCAACAATGTGAACAACAACGTGACTTTAGTGCCAAAATGGGAAAATTTAGCGTCGGCTTATCATCAGGCACATCTGGGCAACGAGGTCTTTTTGTTGTGAGTCCGAAAGAGCAACAAATGTGGGCAGGTGTCATATTAGCAAAAATGTTGCCACGCGGATTACTAACCAAGGAACGAGTAGCCTTATTTTTAAGAGCGGACAATCACCTTTATCATAGTGCAAACAGCCATCGACTAACATTTCGCTTTTATGGTCTTTATGATAATTTTCAACAGCAACTCGAATCGCTAAATGACTATCAACCAACGATTATTGTAGCGCCAGCACAAGTACTACGAGCCCTTGCCTTAGAAAAACTTGATAACAAATTAAAAGTGAATCCCATTTTAGTCATATCCGCAGCTGAAGTACTAGAAGAACAAGATAAAGCGTTAATCAAACAAGCCTTTCAGCAAGTAGGTGAAGTCTATCAAGCGACAGAAGGATTTCTGGCTGCCACTTGTCCAATGGGTACACTTCATTTGAATGAAGAATTTCTCTATATTGAACCACAATGGATAGATGAAGATCGCTTTATACCAATTATTACTGATTTTACTCGCGAAACGCAGCCTATCGTGCGTTATCAGTTAGATGACATTTTGGTACGACGGTCAACACCTTGCCCTTGTGGCCTACAAGGAATGGCGATCACACATATTGAAGGTCGGTGTGATGATCAGTTACTCCTGACCGATCAACGAGCAAAACCATTAACCATTTTTGCCGATTATTGTAGTCGAATAATAGCCAATCATTTACCGTTAACTTGTGACTATCGTTTAATTCAACATACAAAACATCATGTTGAGTTAATCGGATGCTGCTCACCAGCACATTTAAGTCAATGCCAACAGGCATTAACGGCTCATTTTATACAACAAGGTGCTAATGTTGATGAATTAGTATGGACATTGACGGCAGTCGATACGTTACCGAAACAATTTGCCCAGAAAAGACGGCGGATCATTCGTGAACGAGGTAGCCAATGAAACCCTTCTTCAAGCGATTAGCCTATTTAATCATTGGCTGGGGCATGGTGGGAGTCTGCTACCACAGCTCCGCTACACTACAACGCGAACCATATTTACTGCCGGTTTCTTTCATTGACCAATGGATAACATTCACTCCTCATGCTGTTTGGTTTTATCTTTCGTTTTTCCTGATCGTACCTATCTGTTTTTACGTCGCACCTTATAAGCATGTACGTTGGATGTCGATCTGTTTTATGGTCAGTAGTTTTTTAGCTGCATTGTGTTATCTTATTTTTCCAACCACAATGGTTTTCCCGATCGATCAGGGTACTTCGGTCAGTTCTTGGTTACTAAGCAAACTGATTGATATTGATGTACCCGTTAATTGTTTTCCCTCACTACATATCGATCTAACATTACTGGCTATTTGGGGGACTTTAGATAAGCATCATCCCATACGTAATACTGTATTAGTTTTATGGGGAATCATGATTGCCTTATCCATTATTCAACTTCGGCGACATCTCTTTATTGATTTTGTCGGGGGTATAGTTCTAGCTCTCACTGTTGGGTGGAGTGTGCGTTTTGTATTTAGTCGTTTGGTCAATCAATCTTTAGAATAGTGATAATAATTATGATGGAATTAATTTTACCCCTAATAATCATGTTAATCATGATTATGGCTGAAGCTTTTATTTTACAATTCATTAAAAAATTAACAATTAACTGGACTGATATTGTTTTCAATCTCAACTCTGGGCTTTTAATGCTCTGGTTATTCCGCGGGCTTGAGTTAGTTTGTTATCATTTCATGTATACACATTTTAGTTTCAATTTATTTGTGCATGTTCCTATTATAATAACGTGGCTATTTACCATACTCGCGTGGGATTTTGGCTTTTATTGGGAACATCGATTACACCACAAAATCCCCATGTTATGGGCAATTCATATGGTCCATCATCAAGGTGAACACTTTAATTTATCGTTAGCTATCCGTAACTCTTGGTATTCATCACTAACATCAATCCCATTTTTTGCATTACTAGCTATCGCCGGCGTTCCAACCTCGATTTTTATTGCGGTATCCATTTTCCATTACTCTATCCAATTCTTTAATCATAATGCAATCACACCTAAATTAGGGATATTAGAACGGATTTTAGTAACGCCAACGCATCATAAAGTTCATCATCTTAAAGACCAGTATTATGCTAACAGTAACTTTTCTGGTTCATTCATCATGTGGGATAAGCTCTTTGGTACCTTTGAAACCACTCCCAAAGACAAATCAATTAACTACGGTAGTCAAGGTCTTATCTCCCAAAACCCTTTTTGGGCTAGCATGTTACCTTTTATGCGCTTATTGAAGATTCCATTTACGCCTACTCAAGGCTATTATCGTTTGCCAACTATTTTATTGGTCAGTGGTTGTTTATTTCTATTCAGCCTAGCGATTTGTTATGTGTATGATTATGGCTATGGTTATCAAGATCCTAATGTCACCCAATACTTATTATTTAGTTGTTTAGTTTTAGCCAGTATCGCATTAGGAGGCATTGCTGAAGGAAAACACTGGGCAATCATCGGTTGGTTTATATTGTGCTGGTTTATCCCCCTATTTTTTATTATTTTCCTGCAATGGTCAGCTTTATATTGGTTACTATTTATGGGAATGATAGCATTACATGGTTCTATTACTCTCATTATGTGGCTGAAAGGGAAATATCATGTCAACTAAGCCACCACCCAAACTAGACTATTCTAATTATGCCGAGACAGCCTTTTATCAAAGGCTGATGAGTGAACCCGAGGCTTATTTAACCCCAAAAGGCGATCATTATTATGCCAATAACACATTAATTTGCAAAAATTTATTATTGCTAGTGCTTTGTGGTTTGTGCTACTTGTTAAGTTTACAACAAGTAACAATAAAACTATTTGCACTTTATTATTTTGGTTTTGTTATGTTAACAATGCTAGCTAATATTCATTCCCAACATGATGCCTATCATAACATGCATTTTCGAACGCCATTAGCTAACCGCATTTTTGGGCGTTTAGTTACTTTGCCTTTAGGCGTTGATCCTCATTATTGGCGAGTCAGGCATGCCGATTATCATCACATCTGTCCTAATAATATGGAAAACTATGATCTAGATATGGAAGAAAATGGCGTCTTTCGCCAAACCCCTTTTCAAAAATGTTATCCTCATATGCGTTACCAAACTCATTACTGGCCGTTCATTGCTGGCTTACCATTGCCATATATTGCTTGGGTATTTGATTGGTCTGATCAGTTACGAAAAACATCGCTAGCAGCAGATAACAAAACGTTAACGGATATCAAAGGTTGGGGATTATTTTTAGCAAGCAAAATTTTGCATTTCACAATTGCTTTAATTGTACCCATGCATATCCTCGCGAGCATGGGAATAAGTTGGTATTTGGTGCTATTAGTTTATCTAATAACGCCAATGCTCTCCTCTTTATTTGTTGTCTGTTTATTATTAGGCACACATTGGGTTGACCCGGTCTTCTATACGGCGCCTAAGAATAATCAAATCGAACATGGAGGGTATCATCAACAATTTACTCCATGTTGTGATTGGTATTCCTTCCTCAAGATATTGAACGAATTATTAAGTGGACTTAATTTACATTTGACTCATCACTTGTTTCCGGGTTGGAATCACCGTCATTACTCGGCTTTAATGTTGATTGTTGAACGGTTTGCAAAAGAATATCAATTGTCTTATCGGCGATTAAGCTATCCTAAACTGCTCACTTCACAACTGAAATTTATTAGTAAAATGGCTCAAAAACCGGAATTATGATTTTTCATATAAAAGAGAAGCAAAAAATGCGACAGCCTCAACCAATACTACATTTTACCACTGAACAAGATGCATTATTACGCAATGCATTAAACGCCGCTGCTAAAAATTATTTATGTTCCACCAATGAACATCGTTATGCAGATACGGGAATGTTTGTAAAATTAGGCTTACTTTCTGCTTTGTGCTTACTCTTTTACTTTATGGCACTTTGTCAGCAATCGGCATGTATATTCTTTTTATGTTATTTTCTATTTATTACACTTGCTTTATTATTAGCGATAAATGTTGTTCATGATGCATCACATAATGTCTTTTTTAAATCAAGTAAAGCAAATGTTTGGCTTAATCGCATTATAACCATCCCCTTAGGTATTGATCCTGAATGCTGGCGTATTCGTCATGTTATCCAACACCACCCGTTTACCAATATAGAATATTACGATCTTGATATAGAATATAATGGTGTACTTAGGCAAACACCTTTTCAAGTTCATCATTGGTTTATGCGTTATCAGCAATACTACTGGCCATTGGTGGCTGGAATGACCTTCCCTACTATTATTTGGTGTTTCGATTGGCAGGATCGATTAGGTTTAAAATTTGATAAAAACAAATTTACTCATAACGGCATCATTGGTTGGGCAGCCTTTTTAATTATCAAATTTTTACACATAATTTTAGCTATCGTTCTACCTTATTTTATCGGTTCTGAATTTAGTATCTGGTTTATTTTACTCACCTACTGCTTAAGTCAGTTTTTTGCCTCACTGATTTTTGTTATCCTCATCTTAGGAACTCACTGGGCAAAAGCAACCTTTTATCAAGCACCTGACAATGGAACGATGTCACATGGACTAATCCAACATGTATTTAATACAACTCTAAATTGGCGTCTTAAATCGCCGACTATGGAATACTGGTTAGGCGGACTGAATTTACACTTAACTCATCATATCTTTCCTGGTTTTAGCCATCGCCATTACCAACATTTAACCAAGATAATTCAACAAATCACCGATCAATATCAAATTGATTATCACGAAATTACTCTTTTAGAACTATTCAAACAACAACAGCTTTTTTTAAAACAGATGGGGAAACATGGTGATTGATAGGTTTAATTTATTTGATTACTAAGATGGTAATTTAAAATTAAAGCTTTTTTAATATGCTTTTTATCTAGCTTGTTTAGAGGTTATTAGTAGTAATAATCAAGAACGGATTATATTCAGTTTTCTATTTTAGAAAAAATCCGTCCATATCTGAAAGCTGTAGTTATATCTCTTATAGTAGATTGAAACTCAGTAAGCAAAAACATTTAGATCTCATGATTGATTAGGTATTAGTGATTATGCAAAGTTCGTAGAACCATGATGTTTTTGTTTATGAGAATAAGTAATTCCTATTATTAATATATTGAATTGATTGATATCACAATCCTTGATTCCTAAAGCAACTTTCAAATTAATTTTCAGTAATGAATTTTAATTTGGCAATTAATCTATAATTCTGAATTTCAGACATAGTTTGGATAATATAATCCCATTCTTTAAGTCAATGTTAAACTAAAAAGAGAAAAGTTTTAGCTGAACATAAATATCTAAATATCAAGTTATTATGCTTAAGGATATAAACTTAGATACATTCCCTCACCTAAAATCCCTCAATCCAGTTCCTTCAATATTTTAAGTGGTATCTTCGATTCCGCGTCCGGGCACCAATTCCAAAAAAGACACCAGCTTAAAGCTGGTTTTTTTATGTCTAAAGCCTTTTCCAAACTACCTTTCAAGGAATTTTCTTTGTCCACTGACGTCAACTGAGATTACCCCATATCAAGTGCAAAATCGGATACAAACCCGGATATAAATATCTTATTGATTCATGATAAATTATTTTATAACAATAGGTTAAAATTTATTATCTATACCGTATACGGGAATAGATAAAATAAAGTATCTCTTAATATAGAAAACTTCTTTTAAAAATCAGGGATCTTTTCAGCTTGTTTTGCAAGGCTATTAAAAATTGCATCACTGATATGTAAAGGGTGATGGTTTGGTAATTGAGATTTGATCTGTGAAATAACACTAGGATGAGCGATTTAAACTCAATAAACATTCCTCTGGCCAGATTTTCATCTAGTCCAACGTGTTTACCCATCGTAATAAAATGTTGATGGTTACAATAAAGTCCATTTACAATGAATTATAATTAACCTATAAAATACTTAGTAAATTTTTAAATTCATGGAATGTATAAGCTTTTAATAATTGTTTTGTCATGGCTTTATCATCAATTAAATTTAATATTAGATCATATAAATTATTTGTAATTTCATTATCAGTTTTCGATATTGCAAGTAAAAATATAAAATTACATTTTTTATCTTTCTCCCATTGTATCCCATTCGGAAATATAGCAACTGATACTCTTGATCTGTTTGCAATCATTGTCATAGAATGAGGTATAGCAATGACATCATTAATCAATGTTGTCTGTAAGCTCTCTCTTTCTAACACACTAGACACAAAATCCTCTGAGACAATATTTTGTTTTTCTAGATCAACTGTCATTTTTACTAATAAGTCTTTTTTAGATAATTTATCAGTGTCAAAGTAATAAAAATTTTCAGGATTAAAAAGTTGCATAACGTTATTATTAATTTGATCATCGGTTAGATAATATTTTAAATCATCAATTGCTTTATCTATATTTGACATATCAATGTAAACAGTGGGAGTATTTTCTTGAGTAAATGGAAGTGTGGTAATTGTTAGATCTATGTCACTTATATTTGATAATTGAAATTCAGCATAGGAGTATGTTTTTTTTATATTAAATTTATTTGGGAATTTTTTATTTATTTTTGATTCTATAATTTTACTCATCGCAAAGCCACCACCACAGACGATAATCACATTAAGCTGTTGAGTTTTTGCTTTATGTCTTTCAATAGCGCCAGCTATGTGTAGTGCTATATATCCGACTTCATCTTCAGAAAAAAAGATATTGTATTTTTTACCAATTACGCCTAGATGGGTTAAACTTAAACTATAGGCAAATGGGAAAGAATTTATTATTGTACTGAGTATTGGATTTTTTCTTTCTTTATCTATTGAACTAATTTTAATAAAATTCTCAATATGGTTAACTAAATCTTCAAATAAGATCTTATCTTTAGTCCAATTAAGATTAGATGTCTCATATATTGATGTTAATAATTCATCAACGATGATCGACGATTCAGATGGGTGATTTTTAGGGTTTTTGATTAATCTAGGTACATTAATGGATAAAGTTAGAATAAAATAGTTGATTTCATTAATGGGTAATGTGATTGAGAATGAGTTTTCTATTTCTTTAAGAAATAAATATATTGCATCTAATGCATGATCCATTAACTTTGGAACTTCAATGGATATTTCATTAATTGTTAATCCTTCTTTTACTCTAGCTATTGCCAATGCAATAGTCGATATTATATTTTTATGATAAAAATCAGAGTCTAATAATTGTAGAGAATATAAGTGTTTTGATTCTAATGTTTTTAATAAATCTAAATCAATATTTGTCAAAAACAACTTTTCTAAGTCCGTGAATCCAACCAAATAAGATTGTAAATCGTTAATCAAAAATAAATCTAATATAGCTTTTCGTTTATCGTATTCTGTGCCAATAACTTTAAATCCAGTATTTGTATTATTAATTAGTTTTAAATTATAGTTTGATAATGTTTTACGTATATTTTTCAAGTACATATATAATGTATTTTTACTTATACATAAATGTTCCATTAATTCATAAACAGAATAATATTTTAGTTCATTCAATAATAAAGCGAATAAATAATTCTGACGTTCTTTTAAAGAGCCTAATAAACTATAGCCTTCAGTTTTATTAAAATTACCCCACCAGTCGATGATTTTTTTTTCATCTTCACAATCTAAGATATAACCTTTTTGTCTTATTAATTTTATTTTGGCATTTTTATTAATTAAATAATCATTTAGGTTAGAAATATCTGTGCGAATAGTTCGTTCAGACACATTAATTGTGGACGCAATATCTTTAATTAATATGGGCTCTTTTTTAAGTAAAAAAAAATCAAATAAATCATCTAACCGTTGGTACGAAAATTTACTCATAGTAATAAGAGACCTCATTTAAAAAATCACTATCAATATGATATTACTTCTAGAAAAAAAGATAGTACATTAATTTTCCAAAATAAAATGAAAATGTATGGATATGCTTTTTTATAACATCTCTTATTATATTAATTAATACATTTTATTTAATTAAAGGTACTAAAGTAATGAATCTTTCAGAAAATAATATTTTTTTGAATTTAAACGTAGAAAGTAGAGATGAGTTATTTGATTTTTTATCAAGTAATGCTTTTAAGCATAATTACGTCAATGATATTAAAAAAACTATGGAAGCATTTATCGATAGAGAAAAAGAATCATCGACAGGATTGATTGATGGGTTTGCAATTCCTCATGCAAAAGATGACGCTGTTATTACTCCAACTGTATTTTTTGCAAAATTAGCTAAACCGATAGAATGGGAAACATTTGATGAGAGTAATGTTCAATATATTTTTGCTTTATTCGTGCCTAAAAATGAGGCTGGCACTACCCATATTAGGATGATAAGTAAACTAGCTACTGCTTTAATGGAAGATGCTTTTAAAAACGAAATAAAAGCTTCAACAGATATAAATAAAATCATATCACTAATCAATCAGGAAATGACAAGAGAGGTATTAGTATGAAAATTGTTGGTATTTCAGCCTGCCCAGCAGGACTAGCACACACACCTATGGCTGCTAAAGCATTAGAGAATGCAGGTAAAAAATTAGGTTATGATGTAAAAATTGAGCAACAAGGATCTTTAGGGCAAGTTAATAAAATTTCACAAGCTGAAGTTGATGAAGCTGATTTTGTTTTATTAGCAACAGATCAAAAAGTAATAGATATGGATAGATTTAAAGATAAGCCTCAATTAAAAGTTAATATTGCCACTTGTATTAAGGCTCCTGAAGCAGTTTTAAAAAAATGTGTGAATATCATAGAAAGTAGAAAATAACTAAATAAGAGAAATTAATATGAAAAAAATAATGTTTGAGTTGAAAGGGCATTTGATGAGTGGCATTAGTTTTGTTCTACCATTAATTATCGGATCTTCTTTAGTAATTGCTATTCCCAAAATGATAGCATTATCTATGGGTATTACTAGTCTAGATATTTTTAAAGATAGTTCTGGTTTTGAGCACTCTCTTTATTTGATAGAACAAGTGGGTTGGGTAGGTATAGCATTAATAAATACAGTATTAGCTGGTTTTATTGCATATTCTATTGGTGATAAGGCTGCAATTGGCGCTGGATTTATTGGTGGAGCTGTTGCTAGTTCAACTAATGCTGGATTTTTAGGTGCGGTGATTGCAGGATTTTTAGCTGGCTATTTAGTTAAATGGGCAAAAAATAAAATTCATCTACCAGCATCATTTTCAGGCGTAATGCCACTGGTTATTCTACCTTTAATTGCTACTTTATCTGTAGCTATCATTATGGGAGCTGTTTTATCTGAACCACTAGCTTTGATTAACACAGGATTAGTTAATTGGATCAGAAGTATGATAGCGAATGATGTCAGCCAATTATTATTAGCTATTATTCTTGGGGGAATGATCGCTTCTGATTTAGGTGGCCCAATTAATAAAGCTGCATGGATGGCAGGAAATGTGTTATTAATTGAACAGATTTATATGCCAGCAATCATGGTTAATATTGCTATTTGTGCTGTTCCTATGGGATATGCTTTTGCAACGTTATTCCATAAGAAAAAATTTAATGATGAATTATTAGATGCAGGTCGGAATAATTTTGTGATGGGATTTATTGGTATTACCGAAGGTGCAATACCATTTACTTTAGTACAGCCATTAAAGTTAGTACCAATTAATATTATTGGTGGTGCTATAGCATCAGGTTTAGGTGTTTTATTAGGGATGTTTGACAAGATGCCTCCTGTTGGCGGTGTTTATGGTTTCTTTACTGTTGGAAATGGCTGGGCATATTTAGTAGGTCTATTTGTTGGTGCTGCTTTCATCGGTTTTTTTGCGCCATTGTTTGTTAACTTTAAAAGAGATGATGAGCAAGAATTAATAGATATTGATGATATTGAGATCAGCATTGAAAATTAAACTTAATTTAAATTAAATAGGCCAAGATAATGAAAAAAGTACATGTAGTTCCGCATACTCATTGGGATAGAGAGTGGTATTTCACAACTAGTCGCTCTAAAGTATATTTGATGCATGATTTTAAAAGAGTCATTGAATTATTAGAAGATGAAAATGGATATGATTCATTTTTATTAGATGGTCAAGCATCTCTTTTAGATGATTATCTCAAATGGAGACCGCAAGATAAACATAGAATAGAATCACTAGTAAAAAAAGGTAAGTTAATTATAGGTCCTTGGTATACTCAAACAGATCAGTTAGTGATATCTGGTGAAAGTATTATCAGAAATATGCAATATGGTATAAGAATTTGTAGTGAATTTGGTGGATATATGCCAGTTGGTTATGTTCCAGATTCATTTGGTCAATCGTCAAGCATGCCTCAAATTTACTTAGAATTCGGCATTAAAGATACAATGTTTTGGCGCGGAGTTAGTGATGATGAAGTCAAAAAAACAGAATATAGATGGAAAGGAGAAGATGGTTCAATTGTAAATGTATTCCAAATTCCTAGCGGTTATTACATTGGCGGAGCTATTCCTGAGGATTCGCAAGAACTAGCAACTTATTTGAAACAAGATCCTTTTAGAAAAACATGGGCAAGAAGTTCAACTAATCATGTTTTTTTCCCTAATGGATTTGATCAAGCTCCACCAAGAGAAAATCTATTAGAATTAATAGGTAGAATGAATGAATTATATAAAGATGAGTTTGAATTAGAAATATCTACTATAGAAAACTATATAAATGCTATAAAAAATGAAAACCCGGACTTAGAAGAAATTAGTGGTGAGTTAATTAATGGAAAATTAATGAGAATTCATAAAACTATTTTTTCTTCGAGATCAGATTTAAAACAGTTAAATACACAAACTCAAAACTATCTTGTTAATATAATGGAACCTATTTTAAGTATTTCTATGTCATTAGGTTTCGAATATCCAGTAGAAACAGTTCGTGAAATATGGAAATTGATGTTTGAAAATGCTGCGCATGATTCGATAGGTTCGTGTGTATCTGATTCTGCTAATGAAGATATCTATATGCGCTACAAACAAATTAGGGATATTTCGGAGAACTTGATAGAGCTTACAATGAGAAATATATCGATGAGAATTGATAATTTTTCTGGTAAAGAAATCACTCTAACTGTATTTAATACTTTTAATAAATCTAGAAGTGGAATTATTGAAGCAGATGTTTATTTACCACAAGAAGATTTTAGAATATTAGATCAGCAAGGTATGGAGATTCCCTATACAATTTTAGAATTAGTAGATCAGACACAATATGTTCTTAATCAAGGAAATATTCTTAACCCAAGTAAAAAAATATACATTCCAAAGAAAGTATATAAAGCAAAAATTGCGTTAGAATCATCTAATCTATCTGGCTTAGGTTATAACCAACTAACGCTAGATTTGAATGGCAGTACACATAAAAAAATCAAACAAAAATCTACTAATGTAATTGAAAATACTTACTATACAATTACTGTTAATAAGAATGGTTCTTTAGACATTTTAGATAAAAAATCAAATGTAACCTATAAAAATCAAGCTATTATAGAAGATAATGGTGATGATGGGGATTCCTTTAATTATTCACCTCCGGTTAACGATTTAGTTGTTTATTCTACAGATTTTTCACCTACGATAACGATAAAAGAATCAGATATCGTTAGTATGGTTTGTATAGATTTTGAAATGTTAGTACCTAAAAATCTACAAGAAAGATCACAAAGAAAATGTACAACTTTATTACCAATCACATTAAATTTAACCATTAAAAAAGATTCTCCTGTAATTGATTTTTCATTACAAGTAGATAATACATTAGTTGATAGCCATCGAGTATGTGTATCTTTTGATACAAGTATTGCATCTAAATTTTCAACGGCAGATCATCAATTTGGTGTAATAAAAAGACCGGTTCTATTTGAAAAAGAAATGAGCTTATGGGAGCAAAATAAAAACTCTTGGAGTGAGCAACCTATAGCAATCGAAACTTGCCAAACTTTTGTAACTTTATCTGATGAAAATAAAGGGGTTGCAGTCGTACCCAAAGGGGTTCGAGAATATGAAATCATTGGCGATGATTACAGTATTATCCGATTAACTATATTTAGAACATATGGTTTTATGGGAAAAGAGAATTTAATGTACAGACCAGGACGAGCTTCTGGTGAAACAACTATTAAAACTCCTGATGCCCAGTGTCATAAATATATGACATATTCGTTTTCGGTTTTTTATTATTCTGAATCATTTAACTCTTCAAATGTTGCGGAGTTAGCAAAACAAATATTATCACCAGTTCAAGTTTACCAAATAGCAGATTTTTTAAACTCAAGATTAATATTTACATTATCAGATGTAAATAAAACACTTCCTGTTACTTTTAGTATGATGGAAACCAGCGGAGATTTAATTTTAAGTGTTATAAAGAAAGCTGAAGAGAGACCGGGTTATATTTTAAGATTTTATAATGGTAAATATAAACAGATTAGTCATTCAACAATTAAGTTTAAGCATAAAATTAAACTAGCTGAAAAAGTTAATCTTCAAGAACATTGCTTAGATAATATAGATATATTTAATAATAGTATCGATATTAAAGGTATTGAGCACGCTAAGTTTGTTACGATTTATATCGAATTTGAAAATGAATTAACTAATTAATAAAGCGAATAAAATTTAGCCAACACGGATGATGTTGGCTAAATTATTTATAGATATATTATCTAAAATAATATGAATCATAATAAGTTTATTTATGATATTGAATTTATTTTGAAGAGGTTCAAAAATGAATTTATTTGGTAGTATTGAGGCTGGTGGAACGAAATTCCTCTGTGCAGTAGGAAATGAGAAAAATGAGATAATTACGAGTGAAGTTATCCCAACCACAACATATGAACAAACAATTAAACAAGTTAATCACTTTTTCAGTGTGAATAGAGTTTCATCAATTGCAATCGGCAGTTTCGGTCCTATTGATAATAATAAGAATAGTGATAAATACGGATATATTTTAAACACACCTAAACAAGGATGGTCTAATGTTGATTTAGTTTCTCCTATTCAAAAAGAATTAGATATTCCTGTATTTTTTACAACAGATGTTAATTCAAGTGCTTACGGAGAAATGTATTTAAATTCATGTGATAATTTGATTTATTACACAATAGGGACGGGAGTTGGGGGTAGTGTTATTCAAAATGGCCAATTTATAGGTGGCGTAGGGCACCTAGAAATGGGACATCAAATGGTAAAAAAACATCTGTTAGATCAGGACTTTAATGGAGTTTGCCCATTTCACCATGATTGCTTAGAGGGATTGGCATCAGGGCCAAGTATTGAAGCTAGAATAGGTATTAAGGGTGAAAATATAACGAGTGATTCATATGTATGGGATGTGCAAGCCTTTTATATAGCTCAAGCAATTTTCAATGCAACATTAATAATACGACCTAAAATGATTATTCTTGGTGGCGGTGTAATGTATCAAGATCATATGTTAGGTAGAGTTAAAGCACACTTTAAACTGCTCATGAATAATTATATTACAATTGAAAATTTGGATGAATATATAAAAACACCATCTATAGAAAATAATTGTAGTGCAACAATTGGTAATTTTTTACTGGCCAAAAAATTACTTTCTTAAATCAACATTATTTTTTAAATGTACACACATTATATTTAATCGTAATTTAAAAAAATTGTAGTTTATTTATGTAATTACATAATACTTTAATCGGAGATCGAGTAATGGAATATTCTAAACTTTTTGTCGCTTTATGCTGTTTATCCAGTTTTCCTGCGTTTGCACAAATTGAGTGACAAACTAGCCAAGGTGATTTGAAATTATATGGTGATGTCGAATTCAATATCGATGCATCAAGCAAAAAACATAGTTCAACTTCATTAAAAACAACGGCAGATAGTAATGCTAATCGTGATAAACGTTGGGACATTAATGGTTGATCCTCGCCAAAATATTAGACAGTGCCCATCTCTATCATTTTTTCATTTTGGTAATATTGTTGTTCATATTGTTCAGGTGATACCCAGCCATTGGCTGAATGACGGCGTATCCGA
>NZ_JACFQU010000071.1:0-254 GCF_016101285.1 Gilliamella sp. W8136 | reverse complement strand
ATATATTCCATGCTCTGATGAACAATTAGAAGAGAGTATTAAATATTTCAATTATGCTTTGGACGGAGGTTATCACTGTTATGAGGATTTGACAGCACGAATGCTGTTTCAACAAGGCTATCATTATAAAGATAAAGAATTCAAAAAAATTAATAAATTAACCGAATACCGTAAATCATTAATACCAGAAAGATTAAAACTGGCAATTGATTATGCCGAAATAATGGCTGAGCACAGCTCAATTATTGGTATAT
>NZ_JACFQU010000023.1:0-41530 GCF_016101285.1 Gilliamella sp. W8136 | reverse complement strand
TGTCGCTGACGCCGTGTCAGTGGATGCGCATTATAGGCACTTTAAATTTTACTGCAAGTGTTTATTGCTATTTTTTTTCTGTTTGTGTTTTTTTTGGTCTAAATGCATTCAAAGCATACTAAAATTAGACGTTTTATATCAAATTGCCGTTTTTATTTACTTGTATAAACTATATTGCCTATCACTAAAAGAATCAGTAATGATTAAATTAATATATAAAGTATGCAGCATTCATTCTAAATGCTGCATTCAAATAATCACTAATCTAAGATTCTGCTTTTATCTTTTTTGGTAAATCCGCTAAGCTGTCAATGACCCAATCAGCTTGAGCTAATGCTTCATCCGTAACTATATCCCCAGTCTTTACTAGCACTGTTTTTTTAACACCAGCATGTTTACCTGATAATAAGTCAGAAATTCTATCACCAACCATATATGAATTAGCGATATCTATATTTAGCTCTTTAGCTGCAGTTTGAATCATACCAGGACTTGGTTTTCGACATTCGCATGTATCGACTAAAGGATCATGCGGACAGTAATAGATACCGTCTAAATCTACACCTCGATCTTGTAATGACCAATCCATCCATTCTGTTAGGACATTAAATTGTTCTTCTGTGAATTTATTTCTTGCAATCCCAGATTGGTTAGTTGTAATAACCAATAAAAAGCCCATTTTTTTCAGTTCTTGCATTGCATCAATGACACCATCAATAAAATGAAATTTATCAATTGTATGCACATAATTATAATCAATATTAATGGTTCCATCTCGATCTAAAAAAATAGCTGGTTTCATGTTAACTTTTTTCCCTTTTGCTTAGATATTCCGCGAATTTACATAGCATATTATTGATTGACTTAGATGTCTAGACGTCTTAATATTCACCTATTCACACATTGTCTTTATATATTATGATACAACTACAACATATTTCGAAAATATTTGAACATAATAATTCGCCAATTCATGCATTAAAGGACATTACAATTCATGTACCCAAAGGCAAAATTTATGGTGTTATTGGTAAGTCGGGTGCAGGAAAAAGCACGCTTATTCGCTGTGTCAATCTTTTAGAAAGACCCACGAGTGGTAAAATATTTTTTGATAACCAAGAGATAACTCATTTATCAAATCGTAAGCTTATAGAAGTACGTCGAAAAATTAGCATGATTTTTCAGCATTTCAATCTGCTTTCTTCACGCACAGTATTTGATAATATTGCATTTCCCCTTGAGCTGAATAAAACACCTAAAGCCATAATTAAACAAAAAGTTAGTGAACTTATTGATTTAGTTGGATTAACTGAAAAGGCTAATGCCTATCCAGCTAATTTATCGGGTGGTCAAAAGCAACGTGTTGCTATAGCAAGAGCGTTAGCCAGTGATCCAAAAGTTTTATTGTGTGATGAGGCAACCAGTGCACTTGACCCCGAAACAACGCGTTCTATTTTGGCATTATTAAAAGATATCAACCAAAAATTAGGTTTAACCATTTTATTAATTACCCACGAGATGGATGTTGTTAAACAAATTTGTGATCAAGTTGCTGTTATTAGTAATGGAGAATTAGTTGAGCAATCATCGGT
The DNA here is from genome assembly GCF_016101285.1 of Gilliamella sp. W8136. Lineage (NCBI taxonomy): Bacteria > Pseudomonadati > Pseudomonadota > Gammaproteobacteria > Orbales > Orbaceae > Gilliamella > Gilliamella sp. W8136. The sequence goes on along the minus strand of NZ_JACFQU010000023.1, from coordinate 39,938 downwards.
CGGGGAAATGTTTTCACATGCAAAAACAGATATTGCGCGTCAATTTATTCAATCAACTTTACACCTTAATATTCCTGAAGATTATTTAGTAAAACTATCGCCTGAATATAAAGAAGGACTTAATCCTTTGGTTAGTTTTGAGTTTACCGGTGTTTCAGTTGATTTACCGTTATTATCACAAATTTCTAAAGAGTTTGATATTGATAGCAATATTATTAGTGCACAAATGGATTATGCAGGAGGTGTTAAATTCGGATTAATGTTAGCTGAAATAAGAGGAAACCCCAAAAGCACAGCATCAGCAATTCAGTTTTTAGAAAAAAATAACACTAAAGTAGAGGTGCTTGGCTATGTTTAATTTTATTCCATCATTTAAGCCTTTTGAGTCATTATTTAGATATTTAGCAGGACACGACTTTTGGGCAAATTTTGTAGCATTTTGTTCTTCATTTAATGGATTTAATGAAGCTATGCTATTCAAAATGGCACAAGCAACGGATGAAACATTATATATGGTTATCCTGTCCGGTTTTTGGGGGACAGTAATAGGTTTACCCATTGGTATATTACTTTATACCACCCGTAAAGGACAAATTTTAGATTGTTATACAGCCAATAGCACGCTTTCATTTATTACTAATGTGTTTCGTTCCATACCTTTTATTATATTAATTGTTTGGATTATTCCATTTACTACAATTTTAATGGGAACTTTTATCGGTAAACAAGCAGCGGTGGTTCCATTAAGTATTGGTGTATCGCCATTAATTGCACGTATGATTGAAAATGCGTTATTGGATGTACCTAAAGGACTAATTGAGGCGGCTCGCTCAATGGGCGCAACCCCATTACAAATTATATATAAAGTTCTATTACCTGAATCATTACCGGTAATAGTCAACAGCATGACGATCACATTAATTACTCTTACTGGATATATTGCTATGGCTGGAGCCGTTGGTGCCGGTGGTTTAGGTCAACTTGCGATTCAATATGGTTACAACGGCTACAAGCCTGCTATAATGAATACAGTTTTAATTATATTAATTGTTATTGTTTTTATTATACAATTTATCGGCAATAGGATTGTCAAACGCGTTACGCATCACTAATTTTGGAGGAATTTATGTCTATTAAAAAGTTAGCACTCATTACCACATTGGTAAGTTCATTTTTTTTAACTGGTTGCGATGATAAGCAATCAACAGTTTCAGATAATAAATCAGAAGAACCGACTAAAGTTAGTATGGTTAAAGTAGGCGTTATTTCTGGTCCTGAACAAGAAGTTGCAGAAGTTGTTAAGCAACAAGCCAAAGATCTTTATAACCTAGATGTTGAACTGGTTATTTTTAATGATTATGTTACACCAAACCAAGCATTAAATGATGGCTTAATCGATATTAATGCTTTTCAACATAAACCTTATTTAGATGAACAAATAAAAGAACGCGACTATAAACTCTCTGTTGTCGGTAACTCATTTGTTTACCCTATTGCTAGCTATTCCCATAAATTAAAACCAATTGATAACACAACTGAAACAGGTGAAGGTGTAAAAGTAACTTCACCTCGTGGTGAAACTTTCTTTATTGCAGCTAATTCAACTATTGCTATTCCAAATGATCCAACCAATTTAGGTCGTGCATTACTCTTACTACAACACGAGGGAATGATTACTGTTGATAAAACCAAAGGTTTACTACCAACCGTTCTTGATATCACAAATAATCCTTATAATTACAAAATTGTTGAGCTTGAAGCTCCAATGCTACCGCGTTCATTAGATGATGCACAAATTGATCTTGCTATTATCAATAATGCCTTTGCAGGACAAGCAAATTTAACACCAAGCAAAGATGGTATATTTGTTGAAGATAAAGAATCACCTTATGTTAATATTATTGTAGCCCGAGAAGCTGACAAAGATAATGAGAACGTCAAAAACTTTGTTAAAGCCTATCAAACCGATGCAGTAGCACAAAAAGCCGATCAAATTTTCAATGGCGGTGCAATTCGCGGTTGGTAATGATTTATCAATTATCAACTATAAATATCTTTCCGCTGACCAATAAATCAGCGGAAAGATAATATAGAAAGAATCAATAAAACTATTTAAATTTTGCCATCAATGAATAAAAATCTTAAATAATGACATATCAAATCAAACCTATCGGTATTATTCACTCCCCCTACAGCGAAAAATTTGCTGTCCCTCGACAACCCAATTTAGTTACCGCAGGTCAAGGCGAACTTCATCTATTAGCACCATATAATAATCCTGTTAGTGTTAAAGGATTAGAACAATTTTCACATTTATGGCTATTATTTCAGTTTCATCATATTGAGCCAGAAAAGTGGCGTTTAGCTGTGCGTCCACCGCGCTTAGGCGGTAATAAAACATTAGGTGTATTTGCTACCAGATCACCTTTTCGCCCCAATCATATTGGACTTTCAGCTGTCGAATTAAAAGATATTGTCATTAAAAATAAGCAAATTATTTTGAAATTAGGCAGTATTGATTTAGTTGATGGCACGCCAATTATCGATATTAAACCTTACATACCCTATTGTGATAGTTACCCTACAGCTATTGCTGGTTATGCTCAAGCAGAGCCAGAGAGAAAAATCACAGTTGAATTTTCACCGCAAGCACAATTGATTCTAACTTCATACCTATCAACTTACCCACACCTTACAGAATTAATTACGCAGGTTATTTCTCAAGATCCAAGACCTGCATATAAACAAAATAATATTGAGCAACAAGAATATGGACTGACACTTTATCAATTTAATATAAAATGCAAAATCAGTAACCAACACGCAATTGTTGAAGATATTACTATAGATAAGAAGAAATAGATAAAACTTGTCACTTTTTATTGATAAAGAACAAAGGTATCAGCTTTGAATAATTTTTAATAATTGGCGATAAATCTAATAGCCTATTAAATAATAAAGCATTAACTTTTATCAAAAATTTTCAAATTAATACCTTGTTTTAAGATACTTAACTAAAAATTCATTTGTAAAGATGATTTACAAAAATATCATCTAAATAAATAAAAAAGACTGGTATATTTACATAACTTTGATACATTAAATACGGGTTTAATTTCCCTATATTTCCCTTAACCACTAAAATTTCATAAATTTTAGTGGTTCTTTTAAACGAAATATTAATGGTATTGAGGATTTTGTTTATTTCTCATTTGAGCGATATCAATCGCATCAAAGATGTAATGCTTTCCACAATAATCACAATGAATATCAATCTTTCCATCATCTTCATTTAGAATTTCATCAATTTCGTTAGCGGGTAAAGTCATTAAACTATCTTCACAGCGTTGACGAGAGCATCCACATTTAAAAATAATATTATGAGTTTCAAAAAGCCTAACTTCTTCTTGATTGTAAAGACGATATAAAATTTCTTCAGTTGATAGCCTGAATAACTCATCACTAGTAATTGTTTCAGTCAAAGCGCTAAGATGCTCAAATGAATCGGTTGCATTTTCATTGCTAGGTAAAACTTGCAGTAAAATTCCTGAAGCCATTAACTTACCTTCAAATAAACCTGTTTTAACAAACAGCCTCGTTGGTAACTGTTCTGACTGCATAAAATAGTTTTCTATACAGCCTATTAAGGAATCTTTTTCCAAACCAACTATACCTTGATAGCGTTCGCCATTTTTAGGTGTAATTGTGATAACTATATAGCCATTACCTACCATATCTTTAAGTGAAGCATTATCAGCGATACTACTATTAATTCGAGCAACACCACGCAACTCTTGCTGATTATTACCATTAACTACAGCTAAAGTGAGTGGTCCATCACCCTGTAATTGTACAGCAATATCACCTTCAAATTTTAAAGTGGCAGTTAATAAGCTGGTTGCAACTAATAATTCGCCTAATAACTTTTGTACTGCTATTGGATAGTTATGATTATCTAAAATAGCTTGGTATGTCTGTTCAAGACGGGTAATTTCACCGCGAATAGGATGATTATCAAATAAAAATCGATTTAGAGTATCCATATTAGTTGTTGTCACCTTTTTGTCTATCATATTTAAATTTAAGCAAATTTCGTCGCTCTTTTTTATCGGGTTTTCTATTAGGATGCGGCATAGTTAATGCATTAAGCTTGCGCGCTTCTGCCATTTTATCGCGCTTAGCAATACTATCGAGGGTTTCTCGATAAAGAAATTGGGCTTCAGTGGCAGTTCTTCTTTGACTGCTAATAGCCAAAATTTGAATCGTTTTTTGTTCAGAACCCTGACGAAGGGTCAACATTGCCCCAACTTCAACAATTTTACTTGGTTTAGCACGTTGCCCATTGTAGTGAACTTTACCACCATCAATCATTTCTCTGGCTAGAGAACGGGTTTTATAAAACCTTGCAGCCCACAGCCATTTATCTAATCTTACTAACTCCATCACCACCTCATGTAATTTTATTATCAAAGCCAGTTTGATATTAAAATTGATACAACCAATAAAATAGTTTGTTACAAATTATATAAGATTGCTTTTTTTAAAATCAATGTTGGGGGTTAACAATAAACTCATTACCATTTGTTAAAAATGTACCGGATAAACCAAATGGTGAAATATCACCATGTAAATCGGCATTATAATTGAAAGTGTTAGGAGGTTCTTTAACTAACTTCCATTCGTCAAGAAGTAAACTGCTTATACCGTATGCTGAGATGTGCAATGATAAAAACTCAGTTTGCAATGGATTAACTTTGGCAACAGCCTCAACCATTCCATTACTTACTAATGAACTAAAATTCAATAAGGTATTATACTGTGAATCAAATTTTACTACCAGATCAGGATAGTTAACATCAATCCCATTAATCGAACCTTTTTCGGCTTTTAAAAATAAAGTTCCAAAATATAAGCCAAATTTTTTATCTTTAACTAAAATTACATCGGAACCAGAAACTTCGAAATTAATTAAAGTAAATGGATAAGTTCGATTAGTATTAATTAACATGCTTGGTAACACTGTTAATTCATTGATTACAACTTGACTAAAGATGTCTGGCAATAAAAATTGCCCCAATTTTTCGGTTATTTTGCAATCAACACCCGCTAATAATAACTTACTTAAATATAATGAGTTATTCTTCCATATACCCGAAAAATTCACATTGCCATTATTCCAAGTTGCCATTGCTTTTTGGATATCGACTTGTTGATCATCTAATGCTAATTGAAGCAATACCGATGAAAACGTATTATTATGCCAAACAACGCTATCAGCATTAAAAATAATAGAACCATCCTCAACATGCCATCGATCATCATATCGTAGGTTAGCTGTTTCAAAATTTCCTTTATCAATAATTAAAGACGGCAACTGTATACTGCTTTCAAAAATAGACAACTGATGAAGCGTTAGTTTTGGTAATGCAGATAAATATTTATCAAAATAATTATCATCCGTTGTTTGGAAATGAATATTGCTTACTTTCAATTGTTCAATATCCAAACTATTATCTGATAATATTTTTAATTTACTCACAAAGAAACCTTCATCAAAATTCCCACCTAAATTAGTGATAGATGTAATATTATCGCGATGAAATCCTTGAATAAGAACTTTATTCATTGGTAGCTGGTTAAGGGAAACATATTGTGAAGTCAGATCAAACTGATAATTTCCATCACCGGATGAACTAAATGGTTTAATACCACCATTTAATTGTTGTAAAGATAAATTTATTGGCCCATTATTAAAGGAAGTATTAACGGTAGAGTCAACGAGTTTTAACGTATCTGCTGTAAAATTATCATGCTTAATATCTGGATCATAATTAATTACACCATTTATAACAGTAATATACTTAAAATGGTTCAATTGCCAAAGATTATTTTTATCTAATCCAATAACTAATTTAGGAATTCTAACTATTTCCTGTTTTTCATTACTAATAATTACATTATCAAATGATAATTCATATAAATTTGCAAATGAATGATGAATATTATCAATTGATATAGTATAAGAACTTAATTTTGACAATTGTTGACTGGCTAATTTTGCGCCAAATGAAGTCTGTAGAAAAAAATAAGGTAAAAAAATCAAAAAACAAACAATTGTCGATAAAATAATTATAAAAAGTTTTAATCGTCGCATAAATAGACTAATCACTAAAATAAATTATTTAATAATTACATTACGATACCTCATTTTAATTAAAATAGCATCTGATTTCGATACAAATGATTTGTGATTAAGTCAGTTTTAAAGTTAATATATAAAAATAAGTGTATTTAAAATAAAATAAATAACTTTTCTACTGTATATAAAGGTAGGCTTGCTATTTTTTATTTGTTAAAAAGTAAAACGGGAGAAACAGAGATGAAACAAATCCCAATGACGGTAAAGGGAGCAGAATTATTACGTGCGGAATTGGAAGAGCTGAAAAACGTTAAACGACCGCAAATTACAGCAGCCATTGCCGAAGCTAGAGCACACGGGGATTTAAAAGAAAATGCCGAATATCATGCAGCAAGAGAACAACAAGGTTTTTGCGAAGGGCGTATTCAAGAAATCGAAGGTAAATTATCACAAGCGCAAATTATCGACATTACTAAAGTGAAAAATACTGGAAGAATAATTTTCGGTGCAACGGTTACAGTAATAAATGTAGATACGGATGAAGAAACCACCTATCGAATCGTTGGTGATGATGAAGCTGATTATAGACAAAATCTTATTTCGGTCAACTCTCCGATTGCAAGAGGACTAATAGGCAAAGAAGATGGTGATACAGTACAAATAAAAACACCTGGCGGTGATGTCGAATTTGATATTGTTAAAGTTGAATATATTTAAATTAAAAAATGTACAGGGCTTATACGCCCTGTTACAATTATTTAGGTAATGCGATTTTCTTCTCTTCACTTGGTCTAAAAATAGTAAAAATCGATCCAACTTGTTGAACAGCTAGCGCATCTGTTTCGCGAATAATGGCTTCACAAATTAACTTTTTAGTTTCACGGTCTTCTGCGGATATCTTAATTTTGATTAATTCATGGAAATTCAAGGCATTTTCAATTTCGGCTAAAACGCCCTCGGTAAATCCATTAGCACCAATCATCACAATTGGTTTAAGGTGATGAGCTTCACTTTTTAAATACTGTTTTTGTTTATTCGATAAATTCATTAATTTTTTATCACATTAAGTTGTAATTTGGCTATTTTACCCTTATATATATGAGTAATCAATTGAAGTAACCATCTTATACTAAGGATTTATTATCTGTGAGTAACAAAAAACGCTCAGCAAGTTCAACGCGTTGGCTCAATGAACATTTTAATGACCGCTTTGTGCAACAGGCACAAAAAAAAGGACTACGCTCAAGAGCATGGTTTAAATTAGAAGAAATTCAAAAAAGTGATAAATTATTCAAACCAGGTATTACTGTAGTTGATTTAGGTGCAGCGCCCGGTGGTTGGTCACAATATGTTGCCTCATTGATTGGTAATAAAGGGCGCATTATTGCATGTGATCTACTTCCTATGGATCCTATCGTTGGTGTTGACTTTTTACAGGGTGACTTTAGAGATGAACACGTTTTGAAAGCATTATTAGAACGAGTTGGAGAAGAAAAAGTCCAAGTTGTTATGTCTGATATGGCACCAAATATGAGTGGTCAACCAGCTGTTGATATACCTAGAGCAATGTACTTAGTTGAACTTGCACTTGATATGTGTAGAGATGTGCTTGCACATAATGGCAATTTCATCGTGAAAGTCTTTCAAGGAGAAGGATTTGAAGAATATTTAAAACAAGTACGCGCTATGTTTAAAACAGTCAAAATTCGTAAACCTGAAGCTTCTCGTGCAAGATCTCGAGAAGTTTATATTGTTGCAATGGGTATGAAGTAGCCAGTTTAATAAATTTGTAGTACCATACTTCGTTAATTTTGGTCGTAACTATTATTTTTATGAGAGGTTTTTCTTTTGAACGACATGGTAAAGAATTTACTGATTTGGGGAGTAATTGCTATAGTGTTAATCGCTGTATTTAACCAATTTAGCGCTATATCTAATGGTCTCCCTCAAGTTAATTATACTCAATTTAATTCTGATATTGCCAACAAAAAGCTCAAAGAAGTGCATATCAATGGACGTGAGATTACTGCTACAACCAACGGTAATGAAAATTATGTTACCTATATCCCTTATTATGATGATAAATTAATGGATGATTTGGTGCTCAATAAAGTTGCTGTATATGGCCAACCTGATGAAAGACCAAGCTTATTAGCCAATGTATTAATTTCTTGGTTTCCAATGGCAGTATTTATTGGTCTTTGGTTCTTTGTCATTCGCCAAATGAATGGGGGCGGTAAAGGCGGGCCAATGGCGATCGGCAAAAGTAAAGCCCGCATGTTAACTCCCGATCAGGTCAAAACCAAATTCACTGATGTTGCTGGCAGCGAAGAAGCTAAGCAAGAGGTAACTGAGGTCGTTGATTTCTTACGTGATCCTGGTAAATATCAAAAATTAGGGGGGCGAATTCCAAAAGGAATTCTAATGGTTGGGCCTCCAGGTACAGGTAAAACCTTACTGGCAAAAGCGATAGCTGGCGAAGCCAATGTACCATTCTTCAGTATTTCAGGTTCTGATTTTGTTGAAATGTTTGTCGGTGTAGGAGCATCCCGTGTAAGAGATCTCTTTGATCAAGCTCGTAAACACGCTCCTTGTATTATTTTTATCGACGAAATCGATGCCGTTGGACGCAAACGTGGTGCAGGTTCAATGGGTGGCCACGATGAACGAGAACAAACATTAAACCAAATGTTGGTTGAAATGGATGGGTTTGAAACCAATAGTGGCATTATCATTATCGCTGCAACTAACCGAGTGGATATACTTGATCCTGCTTTACTCCGTCCTGGTCGTTTTGACCGACAAGTACAAATTGGTTTACCTGACATGAAAGGACGCGAACAAATTTTAGCCGTACATGTGCGTAAAATTCCACTAGGGTCTGATGTTGATTTATCGGTATTAGCACGAGGTACACCAGGTTATTCAGGTGCAGAACTAGCCAATTTAGTTAATGAAGCTGCTTTATTTGCTGCTCGACGTAATAAACGTCTTGTCACCATGGATGAATTTGAAGAAGCCAAAGACAAAATCAATATGGGTACAGAAAGACGTTCATTAACCATGACCCAAGAACAACTTGTCTCAACGGCTTATCACGAAGCTGGACATGCGATTATTGGCTATTTAATGCCTGATCACGATCCAATCCACAAAGTGACCATTATTCCTCGTGGACGCGCCTTAGGTGTGACTTTCTTTTTACCAGAAGGTGACCGAGTAAGTGAAAGTCGAGAAAAATTAGAGGGCGATATTGCAACACTTTATGGTGGTCGACTTGCAGAAGAGTTAATCTACGGTACAGATAAAGTATCGACAGGCGCATCAAATGATATTAAAGTTGCAACTCAGTATGCGAGGGCAATGGTCACACAATGGGGCTTTTCTGAGCGTTTAGGACCATTATTTTATGAAATGGATGAAAATTCAGCCTATGGGCGTCCTAAAGATATTTCAGATGAAACAGCTCGAATCATTGATGAAGAAGTCAAAGCGATAATCGATCGTAATTACCAACGAGCCCGCCAAATATTAACGGATAATATTGATGTACTTCATGCAATGAAAGATGCATTAATGAAATATGAAACTATTGGTTCAAAACAAGTTGCAGATTTAATTGCACGCCGTCCAGTTTCTGTCCCAGATGATTGGACAGAAGGTGATGAAAAAGCAGCAAACAAAATTCCAAATGAGGGTAGTACAACCCCACCTCAACCAGAAAGTTAATTTGCTCATAAGATATAAACATAACGCGCTACGGCGCGTTTTTCATAGTTAAAGATTTTATAACGCTATAGATTAAAAAATAATTATCAAGATTCAATTAAATAAGGCACAATTATGGAAATTCGATTTAAAAATCAGATAATGGATCTTTCATTTCCACAAGTAATGGGTATTGTTAATATGACACCCGATTCATTTTCTGATGGAGGTAATTACAATAATCTTGATGATGCTATGCGCCGAGTTGACAGTATGATTCAATCAGGTGCAACATTCATTGATGTGGGTGGTGAATCAACTCGTCCAGGTGCGGCTGAAGTATCGGTTGAAGAAGAGTTGGATCGTGTTATACCTTTGGTTGAAAAAATTGCACGTTATTTCGATGTTTGGATTTCAGTCGATACCTCTAAACCACAAGTAATGACTGAGTCGGCAAAAGCCGGGGCTCACTTAATTAATGATATTCGAGCACTAACCGAGCCTGATGCCATTGAAGCCGCAGCAAAGACACAATTACCGGTTTGTATTATGCATATGCAAGGTGATCCAAAAACCATGCAAAATGCGCCACATTATCAACAAGACATATATCAAGAAGTGGATCAATTTTTTACTCAACATATTAACCGTTGTGTAAATGCAGGAATAGAGCGTGAAAAAATCATACTCGATCCGGGATTTGGTTTTGGTAAAACTCTACAACACAACTATCGATTATTAGCTAAATTAAACAACTTTCACCATTTTGGTTTACCGTTATTAGTCGGTATGTCACGGAAATCAATGATAGGACAAGTCTTAAATGTTGCCCCTCAAGAACGTATGATTGGTAGTGTATCTTGTGCCGTAATTGCAGCTATGCAAGGGGCACAAATTATTCGTGTTCATGATGTTAAAGAAACTTTTGATGCACTGCGAATTGTGCAAGCAACCTTAGCTGAACAAGATTAAATTAAAACCAAAATGAATTGAAAAGTGAATAATATTACCTATTGATATCTTTTTTTAATTTCTATCAAGTTCGATAAATTAAAATTTTATTGTTATATCATAATAGTTTTTATGATTAACTATACTCAAGTTTAGAATGGCTAATATTATTCAATCTAAAATATTTATGCCTATATTAGGATTTGTTCATACTACTTATTCTATCTGCCAATATTGTATACCATTTGAAACAAACTTATTAAAAAAGAAACAGGATTGAAATTAATTCTGGTCTTTTTAATAAATAAATCAATAAACAATGAAAAATAGTTGGATAAACGACGTTAGATAGATCATTACTTTCACTAACGTCTTATCTTATTGGAATTATTTATTTTACTACTCATTTTGAAGTAAAAATCGATAACAATATTACTTTTAATAAATATTTATGCCGCAAATATCCCAATAAATACAACCAAACCGACATAATTATTATTCATAAAAGCTTTAAAACAATTTGTTCTGTCACGATCTTTAATTAACCATTGTTGATAAATAAACAGCAATACCGTCAATAATAGACCAAAATAATAAAAAGCAGATAACTGATTGATTTTACCAATAGCCAATAAGCTAATAAGCATAATTGCCTGTAGCACTCCAATAATTAACTTGTCATATTGACCAAATAAAATGGCTGTCGACTTAATACCAATTTTTACATCGTCATTACGATCAACCATGGCATACTCCGTATCATAAGCAACTGTCCAACAAATATTTGCAACACAAAGTAACCAACACGTTAATGGGAATTGTTCTATTGTTGCTGCATACGCCATCGGAATGCTCCAACTAAAGGCGATACCTAAGATAACTTGAGGAAAATGGGTGTAACGTTTCATAAAAGGATAAACCATTGCCGTTAACAATGCTAAGCAGGCTATAAACCATGATAATTTGTTTAAGATTAACAAAAGACCTAATGCCACAACTAACAGTATTAATAGCGTCCACAATGCATTTTTTTCAGTTAATGCCCCGCGTGCCAATGGACGATCCTTAGTACGATCAACATGACCATCCAAATGCCTATCAGCGTAATCATTCACAACACATCCAGCTGAACGCATGACCAGTACCCCTAAAGTAAATACAACAATGATATAAACCGGAGGATAATGGGTCGCAAGCCAAATAGCCCAAAATGTTGGCCATAATAATAGCAATGAGCCAATTGGACGATCGAGTCGCATTAGTTGTAAATAAGCTAGCATAAATAGAATTTATCCTGATAAATTATTGGAGAATTATACCGTTTATCTTAAAAGCTGCAATGCTAGGTATAAGGTATAAAAATATCTGTTTGAACAAGAATTTAATTTTTTTAATAGTTATAACAGATCTAATTCAATATTGGTTAATAATATCTGTAAATATTGTTCCGTAATCACAGCTAAAGCTTGGTAAAAAAAACTAATCTCATTGTGTTTTAAGCAATTTAAATAGGTCGAACTCCAAATTGATAGATGATCAGTAATGAGTTGCTTTGCTGCCCCTAACTGTTTTTTTTCTGCTAATAGAGCAAAAGCCATTAGCATTAACCCGAACTGATCCTCTGGTTCATTCATACCACTATTAAGCATTAAACCATTTTGTTGTAAAAATTGACGGTAACGCTCTTGTGATTCTCCCATTAATAACTTTTCTTGATCAAGATATACCGAACCCCAAGGAGGGACTGGCATACTACCTTGCCCTTCAAATAACAATGAAAACTGAAAATCAAGATCAGGGTTTTGTATTTGATCGGCTAATATTTGGCACTGCTTATTAATTAATTTATTATCTGTCCAGCTTGCTAACTCATCGATATGCAGAAGCCCATCAATCAATGGTTTAACTGTTTCGCTATTGGGTGAATAATAGAAAAATGCACCCAATAATTTTGCTAATGTGACTGAAGTTAAGTTATCCAAATTACTTAATCTCTTATTTATATATTATCGCTAATTAGTAATATTTACGATTATTATAACGGTATCGTCCATAAATTATAAAAGGCAATGCGTCCACAAAGTTCAGCGACTAAAGTGCATACAAAACCAAACAAATAAATCATCATTATTTTTTTGCTAAGCCAACTATTTAAGGCAATCAAAATCAATGCTACCAGCAATAACCCACACTGTATTGCAACCCAATGATACTGATCATAAGCCAACTGGGGAGCAATTTCGATCATTAAGTTAATATAGGGGAACTTTAATAACAGTATCAATAAAGCACCAATAAAAAAGGCAATACTACCCGTCCGATAGAATCCTAACATTGCAACCATAACCCCACCCAATACCAACATTGTGGTGTACATTTGAATTGCCGTGTAGTAAGTACCCCAAGTTTTAACCGTCGGTAACATGTAAGTTAATACAATTGTCCACACAAAAACTAAACTTAAGATCACCAACAATAGAGCAAGCATTTTACCGATATGTGGAATTTGATTAATGCGCTGGCATAAAGTGTTAATAAAGCCCCATCGATTTGAATTGTTAAGGTGCGAAAAGTAAGCAAGTATGACACAACCAAATGTCACACCAAATAATACCCCAAAGGTAAAAATCTCATTACTCATTGGTGAACGGCCAATACCGAAAATCACATTCAAAGCACGGAAAGGTTTACCTAAGTGAAATGAAGCCAGTAACATACCTAATGCCATGAAAATTAAAGCAACCAAATTAATTTTTTCGATAATCAGCGTATTATGAGTTGATCGATTAAATAAATAATTTAGACTGCCTAAAAGCACCATCCCCGCAGATAGTTGCCCAAATACAGTAAAAAATACCAGTGGTAATTCATGCATTTTAGACCTCCTCCGGATTAAGCACTTTACCAAGTGTATCACCAGATGCTTTGGCCTGTGCATGTGGTTTTATAACAATATTGGGTTTAGTCAATTGTGAATTTGGTAATGGTGCAATATTGCGTTCATCACCATATTGCTCACGTAACTTACCAATCTCATCAAAATCTAAAGCGTGTTGCGGGCATGATTCCACACATACAGGCTTTAATCCTTCTGCTACACGCTCATAACATCCATCACATTTAGACATAACTTTTTTTTGCTGATCATATTGTGGTGCGCCATAAGGACAACGCATTTCGCAGTATCGGCAACCAATACAAACATCTTGATTCACCACAACTAAGCCATCTTGCTCACGTTTATGCATTGCACCAGTTGGACATCCTTGAACGCAAGTCGGTTGTTCACAATGATTGCAAGAAATCGACAAATAGTAAGTAAAAGTATTATTTTGCCAAAGACCATCAACTTGTTGCCAATCACCACCGCCATATTCATAAACACGACGAAAATGGATACCTAAAGAGTTATCTTTCTCATCTTTGCAACTCAATTGGCAAGTTTTACAGCCCGTACATTTAGAAGAGTTAATATAGAATCCATATTGCATTTTTATCATCTCCCTGTAATTACGATGCCGTTGACATAGCTGACAATGGTTTAATTTCAACCAAATTTGTATGTTGTGGATTGGATTTAGCCAGAACAGATGGGCGCATTGAAGTTAGGCGATTGACACAACCACCAATATCAATCCCTGCTTCATTAATTTTTGCCCACAAACCTTGAGGAATTGCAATAACACCAGGCAATATACGTGGTGTGACTTTAGCAGGTATATACAATCGACCACGATCGTTATAAACCTCAACTAACTGTCCATGCTTAATCTGTCTCGGCTCTGCATCAAATGGATTAATCCAGATACTGCTCGCCACAGCTTCTCGTAATTGCGGTAGATTACTGTAACTTGAATGACAATGACCTTTAATATGAAAACCAATTAATTGTAATGGATATTTTTGTTTCTGTTGTTTATCTTCACTGCCTTCAATAGCAGGTAAATAAGCTGGAATAGGATAAAGTTTATCATCTTCATCAAACTCCCATTCATTGGCAATTTTAGCCAATGCTTCAGAATAAAGTTCAATTTTTCCTGATGGCGTATTTAATGGATTTTTAAGAGGATCATCTCTGAAGGTTTGTAAAGCAATGTGGTTATCACTATTAGCTAACTTACGATCAATGACTCCCATACCATCAGTTTCATCAAAGCTTGGTAAATTAGGCTCTTGTTTGCGGAGTTTTTCATAGCAATACTCTATCCACTCATCTTGAGTGCGACCTTGCGTGAATTTATCTTTTACTCCCATCTTTTCTGATAAATCAGTCAACACATCGTATGACGAACGATTTTCCCAAAGAGGCTTAATTGCTCGTTGCATACGAATAATATAATGATAAGCACCTGATGCATAAGAATTGTTAATCAGATCATTACTTTCCACCGATGATACATCTGGTAATAATAAATCGGCATATTTAGCCGACGCGGTCATATGAGTGTCCCAAACTAAAATAAATTCGCATTTTGATTCATCTTGTAAAATTTGGTGAGTTCGATTGAGATCTGCATGCTGATTACCAATAACATTACTTGCATAACTCCAGATAAATTTAATACCAACATCTAATTTATCTTTACCTTTTATATAAGAATTTTTGGCAGTCATGCTAAATGGTTCATCAATGGCTTTAGTCCATAAAAAGAAAGGAATACTGGTTTTAATTGGGTTAACTAGACTTAAACTTGGAACAGAATAAGTCACACTGCCCCCCCAAGTTCCTATATTGGTTCCACGCTTACCAAACTGACCTGTGATGATTGGTAATATCATGATCGCTCTTGTGGTATGTTCACCATTTTGCCAACGTTGAGGTCCCCAACCTTGGGAAATCCATGCAGCCTTAGCATTGACTATGTCGATCGCCAATTTTCGAATTTGATTTGCTGGAATGCCAGTTTTTTGAGCTGCCCATTCAGGTGTTTTTGGGGTTCTATCATCCCCCAAACCAAGAATATAAGATTTAAAATCGCTAAAAGGCGGTGCAGTATCAGGCAGTGAGTCAGCATTCCAACCCACGCAGTATCGATTGAGCATTTCATCATCAATGCGATCTTCTTCAAGTAAAGCATATCCAATTGCGGCAACCAAAGCGGCATCAGTACCGGGAATGATGGGGATCCATTCAGCATCATAACCAACTACGCTTTCACTACGTCGAGGATCGATAATGATGACCCTTGCCTTACTTTGTGATAAAGCATTAAATAACTCCGTAACTTGTCCACCACCTGACATTCGAGTTTCGGCAATATTTTGACCAAACATCACAACCAAATCAGAATGTTTTATTTGGTCTAACAAAGATTCTTTGGCATTACCATAAATATAGGGTTGAATCGCTGTTATTTGCCCACTTGAATAATCACCATGATAATTCAAAAAACCACCAATCGTATTTAAAAACCGCTTACAGGCATTACGTCCGGGGATATTTGCGCCAGTAGTACCTGTACCATATTGATAATAAATAGCCTCATTACCATACTTATCAATAGTATATTTGAGTTTATCAGCTAATAAATTAATCGCCTCATCCCATGAAATTCGCTTAAATTTACCTTCACCCCGTTTACCAACTCGCAGCATTGGATATTTTAAACGATCAGGATCATAAGTTCGCCAGCGGACAGATCGGCCACGCAAACAAGGGCGAATTTGATGCAGTCCAAAAACAGGATCATTAATACCATCTTCAGCAGAAATTTTAGTAATGATATCGTTTTTAACATGAACTTTTAGTGGGCAACGGCTTCCACAGTTGACTAAACAGGCGCTATAAAAGATTTTTTCTTGGTTAGTAGGATTAGGAATTTCATTACTACTGGTATTTTTATCCGATTCCGCATAAGCAAAAGGCATTTGCATATTACTTGTTAATGCTGCAATACTCCCGATTGCTATCGATTTTTGTAAAAAATCACGTCGACTAATTTTATTGTTTTTTGACTTACTCATTGCATTCCCTTACTTTTTATATGGGATTTATTTATCATATTACTATTAATGGAATATTAAAACTAAAAAAGCAGTATAAAGCATGATTAATTTCAAATAAATTAACTAAATAATAATTATTATCAACTAATGCACTATCTTAAAACGCTATTTGTATTTCATTATAAATTTAATATCATGCATCTTAAAGAAAGATTGGTATAATACACCCCATTTATTTAAATGAAATAGAAACGCTATGTCACAATCTACTTATAATGCCGTTGATATTGAAGTCTTAAAGGGGCTCGATCCAGTTCGACATCGCCCTGGAATGTATACTGACACGGCTCGCCCGAATCATTTAGGGCAAGAAGTCATTGATAACAGTGTCGATGAAGCTATTGCGGGACATGCTCGTCAAGTGAAAGTCACCCTTTATGAAGATAATTCTCTTGAGGTCATTGATGATGGACGAGGAATGCCGGTTGATATTCATCCTGAAGAAGGGGTGCCAGCCATTGAGCTACTACTTTGCCGTTTACATGCCGGAGGTAAATTTTCGAACAAAAATTATCAGTTCTCTGGTGGTTTGCATGGTGTAGGTATTTCCGTGGTTAATGCTTTATCCAAACGGGTAGAAGTTACTGTTAATCGCGATGGTCAAGTGTATCAAATCGCTTTTGAAAATGGTGATAAAGTTGAAGATTTACATGTAATAGGTACATGTGGTCGTCGTAACACGGGTACTAAAGTACGTTTTTGGCCAGATGAAAAGTATTTTGATTCACCTCGATTTTCAGTGCCCCGCTTAACTCATTTGCTTAAAGCGAAAGCGGTACTCTGTCCAGGTCTGGAAATTATTTTCAAAGACAAAATTAACAATACGGAACAACGCTGGTGTTATCAAGATGGCTTAAAAGATTATTTAATGGAGTCTGTTAGTGGTTACACACTATTACCTGAAGAGCCATTTACAGGTAGCCACACGGGTGAAACTGAAGCTGTCGAATGGGCTTTACTTTGGTTACCAGAAGGTGGCGAACTTTTAACAGAAAGTTATGTTAACTTAATTCCAACCATACAAGGTGGCACGCATGTTAATGGTTTGCGCCAAGGATTGCTTGATGCCATGCGGGAATTTTGTGAATTTCGAAATTTATTACCGCGCGGTTTAAAACTTACGGCTGATGATATTTGGGAACGTTGTGCATATGTATTATCAGTAAAAATGCAAGAACCACAGTTTGCTGGGCAAACCAAAGAACGCCTATCATCAAGACAAAGTGCAGCATTTGTATCTGGGATTGTTAAAGATGCATTTAGTTTATGGTTAAACCAAAATGTACAGATCGCTGAATCATTGGCAGAAATGGTCATTAGCAGTGCACAAAAACGTTTAAGAGCATCAAAGAAAGTTATTCGTAAAAAGCTCACGAGTGGCCCAGCTCTGCCAGGTAAATTGGCAGATTGTTCCTCACAAGATTTAAGTCGTACAGAACTGTTTTTAGTCGAAGGGGATTCAGCGGGAGGATCCGCTAAACAGGCACGAGATCGTGAATATCAAGCGATCATGCCTTTAAAAGGTAAAATATTAAATACTTGGGAAGTTTCATCTGACGAGGTCTTAGGTTCACAAGAGATTCATGATATTTCAGTAGCCATTGGCATCGACCCTGATAGTGATGACCTAAGCCAATTACGTTATGGTAAAATCTGTATTTTAGCTGATGCTGACTCAGACGGATTGCATATTGCCACTTTGCTTTGTGCGCTATTTGTTCGTCATTTTCGTGTTATGGTTGAACAAGGACATGTCTTTGTGGCAATGCCACCTCTTTATCGCATCGATCTAGGCAAAGAAGTACATTACGCTTTAGATGAAGAAGAAAAAGAAGGTATTTTAGATCAACTAAAACGTAAAAAAGGTAAACCGAATGTCCAACGTTTCAAAGGACTGGGTGAAATGAACCCATTACAACTACGTGAAACAACAATGGATCCTAATACCCGCCGATTAGTTCAGTTATCACTTGATAATACAGAAGAAACCATGGCATTAATGGATATGCTACTAGCCAAAAAACGTTCAGAAGATCGCCGTGAATGGTTACAAGAAAAAGGTGATCAAGTCGAACTTGATGTCTAACATAAAGAATGATTTAGAGGAACAATAATGAGTGAAATAACTCATGACGGAGTAGAAATCCAGTCACTACGTACATTTACAGAAAGTGCTTATTTAAACTACTCAATGTATGTCATTATGGATCGGGCATTACCTTTTATTGGTGACGGTCTAAAACCCGTACAACGACGTATTGTTTATGCCATGTCCGAATTAGGGCTAAATGCTCAAGCAAAATTTAAAAAATCAGCACGTACTGTTGGTGATGTGCTCGGTAAATATCACCCGCATGGTGATATTGCATGTTATGAAGCGATGGTGTTAATGGCACAGCCATTTTCTTACCGTTACCCACTAGTTGATGGTCAAGGCAACTGGGGGGCACCAGATGATCCTAAATCATTTGCTGCTATGCGTTACACTGAATCACGTTTATCAAAATATGCGGAATTATTATTGGGAGAATTAGGGCAAGGTACCGTTGATTATACACCTAACTTTGATGGTACATTGCAAGAGCCTAAAATGCTACCAGCTCGATTACCAAATATTTTATTAAATGGTACTACGGGTATTGCTGTTGGTATGGCGACAGACATTCCACCGCATAATATCCGTGAAGTAGCAAATGCTGCCATTATGTTGGCTGATAACCCTAATGCAACTTTAAGTGAAGTGATGGCTCACATTCAAGGGCCGGATTTTCCAACCGAGGCCGAAATTATTACCTCACCAGAGGATATTGCTAAAATATATAAAACAGGTCGCGGTTCAATTCGCATGCGTGCAGTTTGGAAAAAAGAAGACGGTGATATTGTTATTACCGATCTACCACATCAAGTCTCTGGTGCAAAAATTTTAGAGCAAATTGCATCGCAAATGCGGGCTAAAAAATTACCATTGATTGAAGATTTACGCGATGAGTCTGATCACGAAAATCCTACTCGATTGGTTATCGTACCTCGTTCTAATCGTGTTGATTTAGAACAAGTAATGAATCACCTTTTTGCCACCACCGATCTTGAAAAAAGCTATCGGGTAAATATGAATATGATTGGGCTAGACAATCGCCCATCAGTAAAAGGTTTGGTTGAAATTCTTACTGAATGGCTAGAATACCGTCGAGCAACTGTCATACGTCGCATAAATTATCGTTTAGACAAAGTGTTAAAGCGACTACATATTTTAGACGGTCTATTAATTGCTTTCTTAAATATTGACGAAGTGATTGAAATTATCCGTAATGAGGAAGATCCAAAAGCTGAGTTAATTCGTCGCTTTGCTCTGACCGAAATTCAAGCAGAAGCTATTTTAGAGTTAAAACTTCGTCATTTAGCCAAATTGGAAGAGATGCGAATTAAAGGTGAACAAAACGAACTTGCTAAAGAACGAGATCAGTTACAAGCGTTATTGGCTTCGCCACGAAAATTAAATAATTTAATTAAAAAAGAGCTTCAACAAGATGCCGAAAAATATGGCGATGAGCGTCGTTCACCGATTGTTGAGCGTAGTGAAGCTAAAGCTATTACAGAACAAGAACTCACCCCATCAGAACCTGTCACTGTTGTATTATCTGAAATGGGCTGGGTGAGATCAGCAAAAGGCCATGATATTGATCCTGCTGGTTTAAGTTATAAAGCTGGCGATAGTTTTAAAGTTGCAGCCAAAGGTAAAAGCAATCAACCCGTCGTATTCATTGATTCAACTGGTCGAAGTTATGCTATTGAGCCAAATACACTACCATCAGCGCGCGGACAAGGTGAACCAATAACGGGGAAACTAGCACTTCCTGCTGGAGCCACAATTGAGCACATGTTAATGTCAGCGAATGAAAATCAAAAGTTCTTGTTAGCCTCTAGCGCTGGTTATGGCTTTATTTGTCAATTCAATGATTTAGTTACTCGTAATCGTAATGGTAAAGCAATAATCAATTTACCAAACGGTGCTAAAGTGCTAACGCCAATTGAAATTCTATCTGAAGATAGCTTATTATTATCCATTACTCAAGCAGGACGAATGCTCGTCTTCCCTGTAAAAGATTTACCAGAGCTTGCAAAAGGTAAAGGTAATAAAATCATATCATTATCAGGTGCAGAAGACAGCCTTGCTTATATACGATTAATCACACCAGAAACATCCTTAACCTTATATGTTGGTAAACGCAAACTTACGCTCAATCCGGCTGATTTAGAAAAATTTAAGGCGGAACGCGCGCGTAAAGGAACGTCTTTACCACGTGGATTACAAAAAATAGATCGAATTGAGGTAATTTAATAATATGTCTTTTATTTGGGCAATAATTACAGGCTTTGTTTTAAGCATTATATTAAAATCAAATTGGGGGTTTTTACTTGGGCTATTTATTGGTCCAAAACTCTACCATGCATTTTGTAATAAATTAACTGACCAAAGCCCCAAAGGAAACCCAAGACTCTACTTAACCGTCGTTTTTGAAGTACTGGGTCATTTAGGTAAATCTAAAGGCGTTGTAACGCAAGATGATATTAATCTGGCTCGTAGATTTATGACCCAATTGCAGCTTGATAGCAATAGTCGTCAACTTGCTCAAGACTCCTTTAATCGCGGTAAGGCAAGTGATTACCCACTCAGGGCACGTTTAAGAGAGTTATATAATCAATATCGTTCTAGACGTAATGTTTTAAATATTTTCTGTGAGCAGCTTATCCAAGCAGCATTAATCGATGGTCGTTTAGATGATAAAGAGTCAGAAATACTCTTTATTGTTGCCGAGGAATTCAATATTCCACGGCATCAAATGGCGATTTACATTCAAATGATGATGGGGAGTTATCATTTCCATCAACAAAATTATAACTACCAAGAGGAACAATATAATCAATATCGGCACAGTAATAATAGCTATGGTGGTTATCAAAATAACTCTTCACAACTAAATTTACAAAATGCCTATAAAATTCTTGGCGTTGAACCATCTGATGATATTGCGACAATAAAAAGAGCTTATCGTAAATTAATGAATGAACATCATCCTGACAAGTTAGTATCTAAAGGATTACCAAAAGAGATGCTTGAAGCCGCTAAAAAACGAGCACAAGAAATTCAAGCGGCTTATGATCTAATCAAAGCCTCTCGTGGTTTTAAATAGAGACGATCAATATGATGCACTGGCGCTCAATTCTTAGAATTATAGGTCTATTAATAGCACTCTTGTCGATATTTATGTTACTACCGGCACTGATTGCTCTCATCTATCGTGATGGTGCAGGTGCTATATTTGTTCGCTCTTTCTTCGCCGCATTAATATTAGGTTGTTTGCTATGGTTACCCAATCGTCACCAACGCCATGAACTTAGTACTCGAGAAGGTTTCTTTATCGTCGTATTATTTTGGGTTGTACTCGGTACAATTGGAGCATTTCCCTTTATTTTCGACACCCATATCAATTTAAATTTAACCACAGCATTTTTCGAATCGTTTTCCAGCTTAACGACAACAGGTGCAACAACGATTGTACATCTCGATCACCTACCTAAAGCCCTACTTTTTTATCGGCAATTATTACAATGGTTGGGAGGTATGGGTATTATCGTTTTAGCGGTTGCAATCTTACCGTTATTAGGTGTTGGGGGCATGCAGCTTTATCGTGCTGAAATCCCTGGTCCACAAAAAGACAGCAAAATGCGTCCACGTATTGCCGAAACGGCAAAAACACTGTGGTCAATTTATATTTTACTCACAACGCTCTGTGCAATTTGCTTATGGGCTGCCGGAATGAATATTTTTGACGCTGTTTCACACAGTTTTTCAACCATATCGATGGGCGGATTTTCTACTCACGATGATAATCTTGCTTATTTTAACAGCGCGACCATCAACTATATTATCACTATTTTTCTAATTTTATCGGGTTGTAATTTTGCGTTACATTTTGCCTCATTAAACGGATTATCAATTAAGGTATATTGGCGAGACCAAGAGTTTAGAACGTTTATCTTTATTTTGCTTATTTTAATTGTGATTTGTGCATGTGGAGTTTACTTTTATCAGGTAAAACACAAATTAAGTATAGACAAAATAATATTGCAAGTTGTCTCTGTTGCAGCAACAGCAGGATTTACCATTGATGATATCAATACCTGGCCGTCATTACTTCCCCTGTTTTTACTATGTGCATCGTTTATTGGTGGATGTGCTGGTTCAACGGGCGGGGGTTTGAAAGTCGTTCGAGTACTATTACTATTTATGCAAGGTTCACGAGAGCTAAAACGCCTTATTCACCCCAATGCTATCTATACATTGAAACTAAACAATCGTGTCGTACCTGAACGAATTATTGAAGCTGTTTGGGGATTTTTCTCGGCCTATGCCTTAGTCTTTTTAGTCAGCCTATTTATCATTATGGCAACAGGCGTCACAGCTTCTGATTCTTTCTACATTGTGGCATCATCACTCAATAACTTAGGTGTTGGCCTTGGAAGTGTAAGTGATAATTTTGCTAGTGTAAGTGACATGGTTAAATGGGTCATGATAGTTGATATGTTATTTGGTCGGTTAGAAATATTTACTTTACTTGTTTTATTTACACCAACTTTCTGGCGAAGCTGATTTTATACTGAAACGTATAGTTAACCTGAAACTTTTTAACAAAATAAACAATTTTTATAAATATTTTATTGATTATTTGGTCAATTACAGCCAGAATTACACGGCAGCATGTGCTGTGATCATTAGAGGTAATCACCTGACATATGGAATGGATCATGGATCCTACAATCTGGATTGGTTTATCCACTCTGGTTGTACTTGAAATCGTCCTTGGTATTGATAATATTGTTTTTATAGCCATTCTTGCCGAGAAACTTCCACCTCACCAACGAGATAAAGCCCGTATAACCGGACTTGCATTTGCATTAATTACCCGTGTTTTATTATTAATGATAACTGGTTGGTTAGTTACGCTTAATACACCACTATTTTCAAAATTTGGTATTACGTTCAATGCGCGCCAATTAATTATGTTTATTGGAGGACTATTTTTGCTTTTCAAAGCAACGATGGAGCTCAATGAACGCCTTGAAGGCTCTGCCCATGAAGAGGGAAAACCGAAAAAAACCTCACATTTTTGGACAGTGGTGGCTCAAATCGTGGTACTTGATGCAGTATTTTCTTTAGACTCAGTAATTACCGCTGTGGGTATGGTTGAACATATTCCAGTGATGATTATTGCTGTTTGTATTGCCATTGCCATTATGATGGTTGCCAGTGGACCTTTAGCTCATTTTGTTAACTCACATCCAACTATTGTCATTTTATGTTTAAGCTTCTTACTGATGATTGGCTTTAGTTTAGTTGCAGAAGGATTTGGGTTTATTATTCCTAAAGGTTATTTATATGCAGCGATTGGATTCTCAATTATGATTGAATTTTTCAATCAATTGGCTATTTTTAATCGTCGTAAAATATTAAACAAAAAACCATTACGTGAACGTACCGCCGAAGCTGTTTTGCATTTACTTAAAGGTGATGCTGAAGAAGATCCTGAAACTCACACGATTGATGTGGTATCAGATACAAATAAAAAAGTCTCTGTATTTAATCACCAAGAATTAAGCATGGTCGAACGGGTACTTGGACTTGCCCAGCGTTCAGTCAGTAGTGTTATGACATCACGATTAAATGTTGATATGGTTAATATTAATGATGATCGTCAAGTCATACTAAAAGAAATTCTTGATAATCCTCATTCACGTTTAGTTGTCACGGATAATGCCTCAATTGATGAACCGCTAGGTATCATTCAAGTCAACGATCTTTTAAAAGATATGATCCAAAGCAAAAAATCGATTGATATTAATTCATTGATTAAACAGCCTCTTATCTTCCCAGAGACGGTATCTTTATTGGTTGCACTCGAGCAATTTAAAAAGGCTAAAACCCACTTTGCTTTTGTCGTTGATGAATTTGGCTCAATGCAAGGCGTTGTCTCGGTAACAGACATTATTGAAACCATTGCGGGGGATTTTCCAACAGAAGAAGAGGAAATTGATGCTAAACATGATATTCAATGTATAGATGATAATAGTTGGATTGCTAATGGCTATATTCCTGTTGAAGAATTAATTCGTTTTGTCCCTATACCCATTGATGATAAACGTGAATATCATACTCTGGCAGGATTGCTAATGGAAAAAGCTCAACATTTGCTTAATATCGGTGAGACGATACAAATTGGTGATTATCTATTCGAAATTGCCGAGATAGAAAGCCACCGTATTCTTAAAGTCAAAATTACTTTGAACAAACTTGATGCTGTATCTGAGTAGTACTGTGCCGAGTGCACTGCACAAACTAGAATAACGCTTGACCTAAATAAATAACAAGCAATAATTATGCAGTAAAATTTCTTTTTTAAAAGATGTGGAGTAACAGCCCTCATCTTTTTTATTTTTTACTTTTGGTAAAAAATAAATAGCAAAACGTTAAATACGTTCATTCTTGACAACCAAAATTGGGCTTTAATTTATGAATTCAATATTTGAAAAAATATTTCAATTGAAAGAAAAAAAAACAACTGTCGGTACTGAAATTATCGCTGGTTGTACCACTTTTCTTACAATGGTCTATATAATCTTCGTCAATCCTTCCATTTTATCTGCAACGGGTATGGATACTTCAGCTGTATTTGTGTTAACTTGCGTTGTTACAGCCTTTGCCACTATTTTAATGGGTTTATTTGCCAATTTACCCATTGCTTTAGCCCCAGCAATGGGACTTAACGTCTTTTTTGCTTATGGAATATGTGGTGCAATGGGTTACTCATGGCAAATAGGTATGGGAGCGATATTTTGGGGATCGCTCGTATTTTTTTTATTATCATTATTGAAAGTTCGCCATTGGTTAATTGAACACATTCCACAATGTTTACGCGTCGGTATTAGTGCCGGGATTGGCTTATTTATTGCTTTTATGGGCTTTCAAAATATGGGTATTGTCGTTTCTTCGCCGGCAACACTATTAACCATGGGGAATATTTTATCGCTAAAAGTATTACTCGGTTCACTGGGCTTTTTTATTATTATAATTTTAGCTGCGCGTAACTTTCATGCAGCAGTGCTTGTTTCGATTTTTGTTGTAACGCTGCTTGCGCTTTGGTTAGATCCCGATATTAATTATCAAGGTATTGCATCTATCCCACCAAGTGTAACTCCTGTTGTCGGTCACGTTGACCTTGCCGGTTCATTCAACATCGGTATTATGGGTGTAATCTTCTCAGTTATGATTGTCAGCTTATTTGATTCATCTGGAACAATTCTGGCATTAACCGATAAAGCGGGTATTTGTGATGAAAAAGGTCGCTTTCCAAAAATGCGTCAAGCGTTATTAATTGATAGTTTTAGCTCATCTCTTGGTGGCTTATTTGGTACATCATCTGTATTAACCTATATTGAAAGCTCTGCAGGTATCTCTGTTGGTGGTCGTACAGGCTTAACGGCTGTGGTTGTTGGATTATTATTTTTAATGATGACCTTTTTATCACCATTAGCTCACCTTGTACCAAAATATGCTACCTCTGGTGCGCTTATTTTTGTTGGAATTTTAATGGTTTCAAGCTTAGTTAAAGTCAATTGGTCAGATTTAACTGATGCAACACCAGCATTTATCACCGCATTAATGATGCCATTTGCTTTCGCGATTACAGAAGGGGTTGCGCTTGGTTTTATCTCTTATGTCGTATTAAAAACCTGTACAGGTAAATTTAAAGAACTCAACCTTTGCGTTATTACTTTTGCTCTATTATTTGCTTTAAAATTTATCTTTATTGATCATCACTAATTCAATTTTATTTCTACCGTTTTATAACGGTAGAAATAAACCTATCAGTCAGCCCTCTCCAAGCTTGCTACACACAAAATTTATTAACGTGTTTTTCATAATTTAATCTGAATTTATCATTTAAATTAAATTGGAAACGGCAAATTATCAATAACTCACCTATTCAATAAACACTCCTTTAGCTAATTTGATCTGCATCACAAAAACTAAAAAACATAAAAATAGTACAAAATTTAGTAATTGTTGTTGTGCTTAATATTCATGCATATTGATTAAACAGTTTCAGATCTAATTGAAACCTAATTTGATAAACAAGCAGGTATGAATATGAGTACACATTATAATTCTCTATATGTTTTCCGAATTACCTTAGTTGCAACTTTAGGAGGTCTATTATTTGGTTATGATACAGCCGTTATCTCTGGAACAGTTGAATCCATATTTAAAGTTTTTGTTGAACCACAACATTTAAGTGAGACTGCTGCAAATTCCTTATTAGGTTTCTGTGTAGCAAGTGCTTTAATTGGTTGTATTATTGGCGGTTTAATGGGAGGTTATTTAAGTAATCGTTTTGGACGTCGAAATTCATTACTAATTGCCGCATTTTTATTCTTTATTGCTGCAATTGGATCCGCTTGGCCTGAACTAGGATTTCGTACAATAGAATCTCAACAAATACCTTATTATTTAGCTCAATATGTCCCTCACTTTGTGTTTTATCGCATCATCGGTGGTATCGGTGTTGGCTTAGCTTCTATGTTATCACCTATGTACATAGCTGAAGTGGCACCAGCAGAAATCCGGGGTAAGCTAGTATCGTTTAACCAATTTGCTATTATTTTTGGACAACTTTTAGTTTATTGTGTTAACTACGGTATAGCAAGTTCAGGCGATCAAGTTTGGTTAAATATAGTTGGTTGGAGATATATGTTTTTATCTTTAGCCATTCCAGCATTACTATTTTTTGGATTATTATTCACAGTCCCGGAAAGCCCTCGTTGGTTAACCGCACAAAATAAAACAAACAAAGCTCAACACATTCTTTCTAACATTTTAGGAAATCAAAAAGCCGATCAAGCATTAAAAAGCATTATCGATTCCCTATCATCCAACTGTGTTAAAAAAAGTAGCTCATTATTAAAATATGGTATAGGGGTTATTATCATTGGAATTTTATTATCTGCATTTCAACAATTAATGGGAATTAATGTTGTTCTTTATTATGCACCAGAAGTGTTTAAAACATTAGGTGCTAGTACTGATTCAGCATTATTACAAACCATTGTAGTTGGTATTATCAATCTATCTTTTACTACCATTGCTATTTTTACCGTTGATAAATTTGGTCGAAAACCATTACAAATAATTGGTGCCATTGGCATGGCAATAGGCATGATCACATTAGGCACTACATTTTATTTACAGATATCAGCCAGTATTGCTCTTGCTGCAATGTTGTTTTATATCGCTTCTTTTGCTATCTCCTGGGGGCCTGTATGCTGGGTATTATTATCAGAAATATTCCCCAACTCTATCCGAAGTAAAGCTTTATCCATTGCTGTTGCAGCACAGTGGATCACAAATTACCTAGTATCTTGGACTTTTCCAATCATGGATAAAAATACCTATCTTATATCTCATTTTAATAACGGTTTTGCCTATTGGCTATACGGTGTAATTAGCATAATGGCTGCTATTTTTATCTGGAAATGGCTTCCTGAAACAAAAGGAAAATCTTTAGAAGAACTTGAAAAGTTCTGGAATAAATAAATCAAAATCTAATTTAAAAACAATATTAAGGAGAACATTATGAAACATTACTATGACAAAATAGAACGCATTAATTACGAAGGAGCACAAACTGATAATCCTTTCGCCTTTCGGCATTATAATCCAAGTCAAATCATTTTAGGTAAAACCATGGCTGAACACTTACGCTTTTCAATCTGTTACTGGCATACTTTTTGTTGGGCTGGAACGGATATGTTTGGTTCAGGATCGTTTAACTATCCATGGCAATCTAATGATGATCCATTAAGTAACGCAAAAGCTAAAGCTGATGTTGCCTTTGAGTTTTTATATAAAATGAATGTACCTTTTTATGCATTTCATGATGTGGATGTTGCACCTGAAGGCAATTCGATTCAGGAATATATCAATAATTTATCAATAATGACCGATATATTGCTAGAAAAGCAACAGCAAACAGGCGTTAACTTACTCTGGGGTACAGCTAATTGTTTCACCAATCCAAAATATGCAGCTGGTGCGGCGACAAATCCAGACCCAGAAGTTTTTGCTTGTGCAGCAACACAAGTTGTACATGCTATGAATGCAACTCATAAACTAGGTGGACAAAATTATGTACTATGGGGGGGACGAGAAGGATACGAAACATTATTAAATACTGATTTACGTAAAGAGCGAGAACAAGTTGGTAAATTTATGCAACTTGTAGTTGAAAACAAACATAAAATTGGTTTTAACGGCACGCTACTTATTGAACCTAAACCACAAGAGCCGACTAAGCACCAATATGATTATGATGTCGCAACCATTTATGGATTTTTAAAACAATTTGGTTTAGAAAAAGAGATTAAAGTGAACATCGAAGCCAACCATGCGACACTTGCCGGCCATTCATTCCAGCATGAAGTAGCCTCTGCCTTTGCTTTAGATATATTTGGATCACTTGATGCTAACCGTGGCGATCCACAACTAGGCTGGGATACCGATCAATTTCCAAACAGTGTGGAAGAAAATACCCTTGTCATGTATGAAATTCTTAAAAATGGCGGATTTACAACGGGAGGATTGAATTTTGACGCGAAAATTCGCCGTCAAAGTGTTGATAAATATGATGCATTTTATGGACATATTGGTGCAATGGATACCATGGCATTGTCATTAAAATGTGCGGCAAAAATGATTGAAGATAATGCACTGAATCAAAAAGTCACTGACCGTTATGCAGGTTGGAGTAACAACTTAGGTAAAGAGATATTACAAGGCAATATGACGCTACAAGATATTGCTCAATATAGTCTTTCCCACAATTTACAACCAAAACCATACAGTGGAGAACAAGAGAAATTAGAAAATCTCGTTAATAAGTTTATTTTTGGCTAGCAATATTGTTGAATATAATAAAGTCAGAGCTACTATATAGTTACCATTATTCGGTAATAACGATAGCTCTGATGGCAACACAATGGAGAAAACTATGTACATTGGTATTGATTTAGGTACTTCAGGGATCAAAGTAATTTTGATGGATGAACAACAACACATCGTTGCCACTATTACAAAACCACTAACTGTATCACGCCCTCATCCATTATGGTCTGAACAAGATCCTTTACAATGGTGGCATGCAACCGATATGGCTATGCGTGAACTTAGTCAGCAACATAATTTAAAAACTGTAAAAGCCATTGGTCTAAGTGGGCAAATGCATGGTGCTGTACTTTTAGATCAACAAGCACAAATATTAAGACCAGCAATACTTTGGAATGACGGACGTTGTGATGCCGAGTGTCATCAATTAGAACAACAAGTACCGGCGTCAAGACAAATCACAGGAAACTTGATGATGGCGGGCTTCACCGCACCCAAAATCAAATGGGTACAAAATCATGAACCAGAAATATTCGCCAAGATTGACAAAGTACTATTACCCAAAGACTATTTACGTTTTAAAATCACCAATCAATTTGCATCCGATATGGCTGATGCTGCCGGTACAATGTGGTTAGATGTTGAAAAGCGCGATTGGAGTGATTTACTATTAGATGCTTGCGGTTTAACTCGAAAACATATGCCAACTCTGTTTGAGGGCACTCAAGTCACTGGTTATGTTACAGATGAAATTGCCAATGATTGGGGAATTAACACCATTGCGGTGATAGCTGGTGGCGGAGATAATTCAGCTGGCGCAGTGGGGGTCGGTTTGTATCAATCTGGTCAAGCCATGTTATCACTTGGAACCTCAGGTGTTTATTTTGCCGTTACGGATCGTTTTATCAGCAAGCCAGAACAAGCAATCCATAGTTTCTGCCATGCCCTACCTAATCGGTGGCATCTTATGTCGGTTATGTTGAGTTGCGCTTCATGCCTTGATTGGGCCTGCCAATTATTAGAAATTAAAGATGTGGCGACATTATTATCTTCAATTGAAGAACAACAAGCTAACGATAAACCACCGGTGTATTTTTTACCTTATCTATCAGGAGAGAGAACGCCACATAATAATCCTGAAGCAAAAGGCGTATTTTTTGGTCTAACTTATCAACATAACAAGATAGATCTAGCAAAAGCAGTATTATTGGGTGTCAGCTATGCGCTTGCCGATGGTATTGATGTTGTTCATCAAACAGGTATTTCACCCGATAAAATTTTGATTATTGGTGGCGGGGCACGTAGTGGCTATTGGCGACAATTAATCAGTGATATTTCAGGCTACCCTATTGAATATTGTGAGGGAAGCGAAGTTGGACCCGCTTTAGGTGCAGCGAAGCTGGCACAAATTGCATGTAATCCAAATACTCAGTTAGAGGCCTTGTTACCGCCATTACCGATGATTCAAACCCATCAACCTGACATGAAAAAATATGCACAATTCCAACAACAACGTTCAATTTTTAGAAAAATTTATCAACAGTTAAAACCATTAATGTCTTAATATTTAATCAGCAGAAGTTCATATTTATATGATTTTCTGCTGTTAACCAAACATCTTCACCAGTTAAATGATATTCAGTCAAACGTTATTACCACTATTACCAATAATTCAACCCCATCAACCCGACATGAAAAAACATGCATAATTCTAACTACAGCGTTCAATTTTTAGAAAAATCTATCAACAATTAAAACCATTAATGTCTTAATATTTAACCAGCAGAAGTTCATATTTATATGATTTTCTGCCGTTAACCAAACATCTTCACTAGTTAAATGATATTTAGTCAAACGTTATTACCACTATTGCCAATAATTCAAACCCATCAACCCGGCATGAAAAAAACATGCAGAATTCTAACTACAGCGTTCAATTTTTAGAAAAATTGACAAAATATTTAATAAGTTAAAATTAACTCACCACCTATTTATGTTCATAACACTAGGAATGTGATCAATCTCTCATTAACAAAATATCGTAATCTGAAAACCAAATTTGATAATAAAAAAGTTTTAACAGATAAATTATAGTTCAATCACAAATATAAAGATTTTCTCTTATCAATAAAATAATGCAAGGAGTTTTAAAAAATGCCTAAAATAAAAAATCCAATTATACCTGGCATGTCACCTGATCCATCAATTATACGGGTCAATGATACTTACTATATTGCTACATCAACTTTCCATTGGCACCCTTCAATACAAATTTTTCAATCTAATGATTTATCAAATTGGAAACTAGTTGATTATATTTTTAAAAATGGTGAAATTAAACTTTCTGGAACCAATACACCTGCAGGTATTTGGGCTCCACATTTATCTTATGATCCGATCAATAAAAAATATTGGTTAATTTATTCTCATATGGTAAGCATGGCTGGAAGAGAATTTAATGCTGATGCTTATGCAATTCATGCAGATAATATAAAAGGACCTTGGTCAGATCCTATTTATTTTACTTCCATTGGTTTTGACCCTGCATTATTTCACGATGATGATGGCAAACATTATTTAACGATCTTAGAATGGGAAACTCGCCAAGGTTATCAAGCACCTGGGAATATAGTAATAGCAGAAGTAGATTTAAATACAGGTAAAATCATTAGCCCATGGACAAGAGTGACCAATGGATTTACTACTCGAGGATGTTCTGAAGCTCCACAAATTTATAAAAAATTCGACTATTATTATCTAATAATTGCAGCCGGAGGAACTGGTTATGCTCATGGCATTGAAATAGGTCGCTCTAAAAATATTTATGGACCTTATGAACCACATCCGTCAAGAGAACCAATAGTCACGTCATCACCCAATCATTTATTTTCATTAGGTGACCCCGATGCGGGGCATTTTGAAATGTACAATCCAAATTCAATAATGCAAAAAGCCGGTCATGGTTCATTATTTGAGGCACAAGATGGTGAGTGGTACATTGCTCACTTAATGTCTAGACCGCTTAGTGGGACATTGTTAAATCCTTTGGGTCGAGAAACGTCCATACAAAAGATGAGATGGACCAATGATGGCTGGTTAGAAATGGCCGACGGAACAAATTTAGCTAAAATGGAGTTTGATTATTCATTACCTATTGGTAGCGAAGTCAGCCATGATGTTATTGATGATTTTGATAAAGAGTATCAATTAGAATTTATGACACCATATAGAGCGCAAACACCTAATTGGGTAAATACCCATGAACGACCGGGACATTTGCGAATATATGGACAAAATTCACTATTCTCCCAATTTAACCCATCAATTATGGCAACAAGAGCAACATCTTTTAATTATGATATTCAAACTAAAGTAGAGTTTCATCCTGAGCATTATTCACAAACGGCTGGAGTTGGAGTGTATTATGATTCTAATAATTGGATCTACTTACATTTAACTCACAGTGAACAACTAAACGCTACCATCCTTACTATTTTACAAGCAAAACTTGGGACTCGAATTGAATTTGTTAATCATAGAATAGTAATACCTAATGAACAAGTTGAACTCAAATTATCATATCGAGATGGATTTGTTTCACTCTTTTATCGAATTGAGAAAGAGGAGTGGAATAATATCATTAATCAGATAGATGCTACTTATTTGTCTGATGAAGGAGTAAATGGAGAACCTGGAGAAATAGGTGGTTTTACAGGATTATTTAATTTTATCGCCTCAGTTGATACCTACCAACATCAATCCTACGCCGATTTTGATTATTACTACGTGAAAAATAATCAATAATATTAAGGAAGACATCATGAAAATAACAATTCCATTAACTCGACTAGTTCCTGGACTTATTATTGGACCTGCCACTTGGTTAGGTCCCTACATTGCAGCAGCCAGTCTATTTTTACCCGCTTTAATTCAACAACTTGATGAAACAAATAAAATTACATTATTAGCGCTATTTTCAAGTTGTGGTATGGTTGCTGCAACAATATCAAACATGTTGGCAGGTTATGTATCTGATAGGACTTATTCTAGATTTGGCAGTCGCACACCATGGATTATAATTGGAGCAATTGGGTTTATGTTATCAATGATATTAACATCAACCGCCAACAGTATACCCTTTTTATTATTTTGTTGGATATTAGCGCAAACTGCCTTAAATTTTATTGTGGCGCCAATGGTTGCTTGGCTTGATTTTGCGGCAGAGGATAAAAAAGGAACCGCATCAGGTGCTTATGGTGGCCTGGGTATGGCACTGGGTAATAATGGATTTACAATTATTGCTGCAATGTTCTTAGGTAGTTTCCGATTAGGTTTCATTGTATTTGGGATAATCACTTTTATCGGTACATTAATATCAGTCTTTATTGTTCGTGAACCTTCTAATTTGGACAAAAAAAACCAAAATCAGGTAAAACAAGATGATAATAAACAAAAAAGCTCGTTAGCTATATTTCCGAGATGGTCAATTGGTCGTGATTACTACCTAGCATTAATAGGTAAACTTTTTCAAGGAATTGGCAATTTTACAATCACCGGTTATTTGCTATTTATTATGACTGACTTTATGCATACTGACTCATCTGAAACTCAAAACTCAATTCAGTTAATTAATTTGGTTATGCTTATATTTGGCATTTTGATGGGATTCATTGCTGGACCAATCTCCGATAAATTGAAAATTCTCAAAATTCCAGTTGGGTTATCAACAATATTTTTAGGTATTGGCGCGTTAAGTTTAGTTATTGCTCCTAATCATATTGGTATTTTGATTTATGCATTCGCAGCTGGAATTGGTATGGGTGTTTGGAACTCTTTAGATAATTTATTAAATTTAGAAGTTATTCCCGACAAAAATAGGGTTGCATTCTTTCTAGGCGTTTATAATTTAGGTAATACAGCAACTCAAGCTTTAGCACCAATAATTGCAGCTTGTGTAATATCACTATTCGGTTTTGGAGCAATATTTATTACGTCCTTTGTTTTTGCAATGTTGGGAGGAATATCAATACTTTCAATCCGTTCAGTAAAAAGATAAACATCTAGAAGTTAGGAAAATGTGAATAAATATTCTGTTTTCCTTTCATTTTATAAAAAATGATCTTAATAATATGACGCCTATAGATGATTAATGGTTGCAAATTTACTTCTAAAATCTTTAGGAGTCATTGCATAAAACTTTTTAAATAAAAAATAAAAATATTGTACTGATGGATATCCACATTGCTGAGAAATAGCCTGAATAGACAATGATGATTCAATTAATAGATATTTAGCTCGATTAAACTTTTCTTCATGAATCACTGAATGAATGGTTTTACCTAATGACTCTTTAAAACGTATTTCTAAATTAGACCGAGAAATTTGCATATCAGAAATAACTTGCTCAACTTTAATGCCTTTACAGGCATATTTTCGAATATAGTGCATTGCTTGAATAACATACGGATCTTGTATTGAACGATAATCTGTTGAACGCCTCGCAATAATTTTTTTGGGTTCAATCAATAAAGGAGAGGTGGAAACTTTCCCTTTAGTTAAGCGTTTATGCAATAGACTCGCTGCGTTAAAGCCCATCTCTTCTGTGCCTTGTTTTACGGTCGATAAAGAAACCATTGATAAATTATTTATCACTTCTTCATTATCAATACCAATCAAACATAGTTCTTCTGGTATTTTTAAGCCGACCATATCACAAGCTTGTAAAATATGATGCGCTCTAGCATCATTTACCGCGATAATACCGGTATTAACAGGTAATGATAATAACCATTTGGACAATTTATCTAAACTTTCTTGCCAATTATCTAAAGAAGTTATCATTCCTTGATAGATAACGCCTTGATAACCTTTCTGGGTTAAAATTTTTTCAAAGATTTTTTCCCTTACGCCTGCCCAACGACAATATCGAGTTGGTGGTATACTATAAAAAGCAAATTGATGTATTCCTTTATCGCATAAGTGATTAAAAGCACTTTCAATGATGGCATAATTATCAGCCGCCACATAAGGAACTTTAGGATAACTAAAATCATCATGATACGAGCTACCCACACCAATTATCGGAATATCAACCTTGGTAAGCAAATCTTCAATATCAGGATCATCAAAATTAGCAATAATGCCATCACAATCTAAATGGAAAGAAGCTTTTTTATCGTAACGCAGAGTTTCTGATATATAAATATTCCAGTGAATATTATTTAATTTCAAAAAATCGCCAATACCTTTAAGAATTTGTCGATCGTAGATATTATTTGCATTAAATAATAAAACAACTTTGTAAGATTCATTCTTTATATTCATCATTGTTACACGTTAAATATGTTCACAATCAATATATTATTACTGTTTTTTAATGTATAAAAATTTGAGTAAAATCACATAATATTAACTGACATAAAATGAAATCGATCAATTTTATAAAAAATACTCACTCTAATTAGCTTTTTGGCGATCTTCTTAATCACTAAACATGAGTGATATCAAAATAAGCATAAATTACATTAAATAATTTAAACAACAAAAAGAGTAACAAAATAAAATTAAAACATTTTTATTATTTTTACCTAATACTAATAAAATTTAATTGAAACAGGCAAAGAACTTGTGGTAATACTTGACATTATGGCTGTTGGGGTCTAGAATCTTGCGACCCAAAACTTATATACATAATTTTTGGTCTACAGTTATTAATTACGTATCTAAAAAGCAATTTTAAATTTATTTTAATTAATCAGGAGCTTATTAATGGCAACAATTAATCAGCTGGTACGCAAACCGAGAGCACTAAAGGAAGTAAAAAGTAACGTTCCTGCTCTTGAAGCATGCCCGCAAAAACGCGGTGTTTGTACACGTGTTTACACTACTACACCGAAAAAACCAAACTCAGCATTACGTAAAGTATGCCGTGTACGTTTAACCAACGGTTTTGAAGTAACTTCATATATCGGTGGTGAAGGTCACAACTTACAAGAACATAGCGTGATTTTAATCCGCGGTGGTCGTGTTAAAGACTTACCTGGTGTTCGTTATCATACTGTTCGCGGTGCATTAGACTGCGCAGGTGTTAAAGATCGCAAACAAAGCCGTTCTAAATACGGTGTGAAACGACCTAAAGCTTAATGGAACTCCGTTAAGTAAGGCCAAACTAAATAATTCCATTTAACTCACTTGAGTTTTGGGTAAACCTGAAAAATTTATAACATATAAACGGAGTATTCCAATGCCACGTCGTCATGTTGCTGGTCAAAGAAAAATTTTACCTGATCCGAAATTCGGTTCAGATTTGCTGGCGAAATTTGTAAATATTTTAATGATAGATGGAAAAAAATCTATCGCAGAATCAATCGTATATTCAGCTCTTGATAAATTAGCTGAGCGTAGTGGAAAAGACCACTTAGCAGCTTTCGAAGTTGCATTAGATAACGTAAGACCAACTCTAGAAGTTAAGTCTCGTCGCGTTGGTGGTTCTACATACCAAGTTCCTGTTGAAGTGCGCCCTGTTCGTCGTAATGCACTTGCAATGCGTTGGATTGTAGATGCAGCACGTAAACGTGGCGATAAATCAATGGCTTTACGCCTAGCGAATGAACTTATGGATGCTTTTGAAAACAAAGGTACCGCTGTGAAAAAACGCGAAGATGTTCATCGTATGGCTGAAGCTAATAAAGCGTTTGCACACTATCGTTGGTAATTTTAGCCATTCAATTAAATGGCTGAGGATTTGGCTGGTAGTAAATATCGACTGTCAGCCAACCTAAATGATATTTTATTAAGCAAACGATTCTAAGTAGAGGATTAATATGGCTCGTACAACCCCTATAGTACGCTACCGCAATATTGGTATTAGTGCACATATTGACGCAGGTAAAACAACAACAACTGAACGTATTTTGTTTTACACTGGTGTAAGTCACAAAATTGGTGAGGTTCATGATGGCGCAGCTACCATGGACTGGATGGAACAAGAACAAGAACGTGGTATTACTATCACTTCTGCTGCAACAACTGCATTCTGGTCTGGTATGGGTCAACAATTTGAACCACACCGTATCAACATTATCGACACCCCGGGACACGTTGACTTCACAATCGAAGTAGAACGTTCTATGCGTGTTCTTGATGGTGCAGTAATGGTTTACTGTGCGGTTGGTGGTGTTCAACCTCAATCAGAAACAGTATGGCGTCAAGCAAACAAATATAAAGTTCCACGTATCGCTTTCGTAAACAAAATGGACCGTATGGGTGCTAACTTCTTACGTGTTGTTGATCAAATCAAAACTCGTTTAGCAGCAGTACCAGTTCCTTTAGTTTTACCTATCGGTGCAGAAGAAGGCTTTACTGGTGTAGTTGATTTACTTAAACGTAAAGCAATTAACTGGAATGATGCTGATCAAGGCGTAACATTCACTTATGAAGATGTACCTGCTGACATGGTTGAGCAAGTCGAAGAATGGCGTGCTTACTTAATGGAAGCTGCGGCTGAAGCAAGTGAAGAGTTAATGGAAAAATACCTTGGTGGTGAAGAGTTAACTGAAGAAGAAGTTAAAGCTGCATTACGTGAACGCGTACTTGCTAATGAAATCATCTTAGTAACTTGTGGTAGTGCCTTTAAAAATAAAGGTGTTCAATTCATGCTTGATGCAGTTATTGAATATCTACCTGCACCAACTGATGTACCTGCAATTAAAGGTGAATTAGCAAATGGTGAAGCAGCTGAACGTCATTCAAGTGATGATGAACCATTCTCATCATTAGCATTCAAAATTGCAACTGACCCATTTGTTGGTAACTTAACATTCTTCCGTGTTTACTCTGGTGTTGTAAACTCAGGTGATACTGTTCTTAACTCTGTTAAAGATAAAAAAGAACGTTTTGGTCGTATCGTTCAGATGCACGCTAACAAACGTGAAGAAATTAAAGAAGTTCGCGCGGGTGACATTGCTGCAGCAATCGGTCTAAAAGATGTGACTACTGGTGATACTCTTTGTGCTGAAAGCGCACCAATCATTCTTGAAAGAATGGAATTCCCTGAACCAGTAATTTCAGTTGCAGTTGAACCAAAAACCAAAGCTGACCAAGAAAAAATGGGTCTTGCTTTAGGTCGACTAGCACAAGAAGACCCTTCATTCCGTGTTCACACAGATGAAGAATCAGGTCAAACAATCATTTCTGGTATGGGTGAGCTTCACTTAGAAATCATCGTTGACCGTATGAAACGTGAATTCAAAGTTGAAGCGAATGTTGGTAAACCACAAGTTGCTTACCGTGAAACCATTCGTAATGAAGTTGAACAAGAAGGTAAATTTGTTCGTCAATCTGGTGGTCGTGGTCAATATGGTCATGTGTGGTTAAAAATCAAACCATTGGAAGCTGGCGGCGAAGGCTACAAATTCAACAATGAAATTGTTGGTGGTGTGGTTCCTAAAGAATACATCCCTGCAGTTGATAAAGGCTGTCAAGAACAAATGAAAAATGGTGTTCTTGCTGGTTACCCAATTGTTGATGTTGAAGTTACTATCTTTGATGGTTCTTACCATGATGTCGACTCATCAGAAATGGCATTTAAAATTGCCGGTTCAATGGCATTTAAAGAAGGCTTCATGAAAGCTAAACCAGTGCTTTTAGAACCGATTATGAAAGTAGAAGTTGAAACTCCAGAAGATTATATGGGTGACGTAATTGGTGACTTAAACCGTCGTCGTGGTATGATCGAAGGAATGGAAGATACCGCTACTGGTAAAACAGTTAAAGCACAAGTTCCACTTTCAGAAATGTTTGGTTATGCAACAGATCTTCGTTCACAAACACAAGGTCGTGCTTCTTACTCTATGGAGTTCTTGAAGTACAATGAAGCGCCAACCAATATTGCTACAGCAATTATTGAAGCTCGTAAAGCGAAATAATTTTTATATAAATAAAGTAACACTTCCCTTTTATTTAGAAGGGGAGTGATTTAATAAAGGAACATTAAGATGTCTAAAGAAAAATTTGAACGTACAAAACCCCACGTTAACGTTGGTACAATCGGTCACGTTGACCATGGTAAAACAACTTTAACTGCAGCTATTACTTCTGTACTTTCTAAAAAATACGGCGGTCAAGCTCGTGCATTCG
>NZ_JACFQU010000022.1:0-46462 GCF_016101285.1 Gilliamella sp. W8136 | reverse complement strand
TATCACCTGAACAATATGAACAACAATATTACCAAAATGAAAAAATGATAGAGGTGGGCACTGTCTAATATTTTGGCGAGGATCACATTAAAACGATCTTTTTTGAGTTGATTATGCCCGATATAACCAATAAAATCACCACTTGAAATCGCAATCGGCGATTTTAATACCACAATGTCATTGAGTTTTTCAGGTTTAAACGTTAATGAAGTCAGTGAGGTTACCTTGACATAACCTTTATGTGGTGGGTCTGTACTGCCATTTTCTTTTACTAATAGGTTTGGAACGTCACAATCATTAATTTTACGAATTTTAGCGTATCCGTTTTCTTCTCCATCTAACTCAAATGTTGCCTTTGGTGGTAAATAAGTCAATTTTTGTTTGTCATCTGCAGCTTCGTATACCGCTATTCCCTTTACGTTCACTTTTAAAATGCCTTGTAATGACTTTTTTATAATTTTTCTATTTTTCAATGTGTTGAATTGATTATTGCGAATATAATGTGTTAACCAAATATTATGAAAGTCTTCTCTAATAGATGGTTATATAGAAAATCAGAAGACAAATATAATCTAAATTCCGCCTAGTAATAGAATTTTTATAAAAACTTAGAGCAATAGGGCAAGTTTACTTTTTTATAATACTTGAGTTCATTTTTAAAAGTATCTGCAATTGCATTGTTAATATTCTCTAACACAACCAAGCAACTAATTGGATAAATTAAGTCTTTTATGCTTTGATCTTTTTCATCCTATAAAATCATATATCGTAATAGCAATTAAGTTTTGAGTTGTTGATTTG
Organism: Gilliamella sp. W8136; assembly: GCF_016101285.1. Classification (NCBI taxonomy): domain Bacteria; kingdom Pseudomonadati; phylum Pseudomonadota; class Gammaproteobacteria; order Orbales; family Orbaceae; genus Gilliamella; species Gilliamella sp. W8136. Next base: position 45,661 of record NZ_JACFQU010000022.1, on the reverse strand, counting down.
ATTTTTAATCATCATAACTTAATAAACTTTAAATTATCTTTATCTATTTTATAATGAATATTATTTATATCTTTAATATTTTCACCGTATTCTTTGAATGAAATTATGTAGATATCTCCGCTAGCATCAAAATAGTAGTATTGACTATTTAGGTAAAAAGCACGATCAGAATTATAAGAATAGCTTGCTAAACTTATCCTACTTTTAATTTCCTTTTTATAAACTAAAGATAAATTTATTTCATAAACTATGTCATGGATTGGATTATTATAATCATAAATTATTTTATTTTTTTTATCTGATTTTTGATGCTTTCTGTCCATAATAAGCTCAAAATCGCCATCACGATAGATGACTGTTTTTTTATCGATTAAATCATAGAGTTTATTAAAATTAAATTTAGTAGTATTTAAAGGGCAACGCTCTGCCTCCAATTTTCGTTCTTCATTTGTTAAATCTTGCCAATAATCATAATTAAAACCACATTCGGACATATCACCATCTTTCACAAATGGTGCACCTGTATATTTTTCATCAATAATATAGGTGTCACTATAACAAAATGATGTATATATTAATAATAACAAGCCTAAAGAATTAGATATTTTCATTGCATATTTCCCTAAAATCTTGATTAACTCTTTATTAATATTTAATTATTATATTCTTACGTTTTAATTATATCGGTCATAGATAATAGTTTCTTTGACCTTTTTAAAAATACCAGTTGAACTCATTTGATATATATTCTTTGTGAGAAAATGAATATCTCCATTCTTAAACTCCATATCATCATCAATAAGCATTTGCTCCATTTGATTGACTGTTATTTGTCCATTAGTAAGTATTTTAAAATCACTCCATCTTAATACCTCTCCCTCAGCTGAATATCTTTCATCTAACATAATTGCATCAATAAAATTACCTTTTTTATCATAACTATTTAATTGAAAATAAAATATTGGTTCATCATTATCGATATGTGTCATAAAGATAATACCTTTATAAGTAATATTTTTATAATTAAAATAAACAGCAGGAAAATAAAAAGAATATTTTAATGGGATTCTAACTAAGCTTGGTTTATAAGAGAACTCTTTAGCCGAAAATCTGAATGGCATTTTGGAGTTTGGTGATATATGTAATCCTCCTGCTTCATCTTCCCAATAATATTTAGTTATGTCATTAGAAGTGTAAGGTAGATCTATTTTTTTATAATGCTTGAGTTCATTTTTAAAAGTATCTGCAATTGCAATATTAACATTTCCTAACATAGCTAAGAAAAAAATAATGGGATAAATTAATGGTTTCATTCTTCGATTTCCTTAACTTTCTTCATATCATAATATTCAACATGTAAATGATGATCGTGATTTGTAGTTTCTTTTGGAATATGGTTTAAAAAGTATTTTTTTCCTTTTAAGGTATAACTCAAACCTAACATTTTTTATCACTTAATATTGAGTGACCTAACAAATTTAATTGTTGATTTAATCCTTTAACTGATAATAATCTGTTTTTTTACTAAAAAAGTAAATATTTTGTTTGGTCATAAAAATCATAAAATTTACTTTTTTATCAATTATGTATTTCCCCATTTTTATTAATGTAATAATAAATACCAAACCGCTTAATCTTAATCATATTTTATGCTTACACTGTTAAAATTATTATATATCATTTATAGTTATACTTTTTATTCACTACCAGATAATGATTAAAACTACAAATAGAATTGATTGTAGGTACTGAATAGTAAACAAAGTGGTACTAGATAATGTGAATATTTCATCTGTTAACCTTAATTATTTCCTTATTTTTGAAAAAGCTGCGTTTAAAATCACAACTTTTTCTCTGTAATCATTTAACTTTTTTATTATTTTATTCTTCCAAATCCAACTTCTTAGCTAGTGAGCAAGTTGTTTTTCTATATTGGTTATTTCTTGTTTATAATTTTGAATTAAACAAAACATAACTTTAGATAAATAAGGATCGGTATTTTCCCTATCACCAGAAACTGGAGGTGGTAATTCTAAACAATTTGAAGCCATGTTTTGCTGTAATTTTAAATAAGATTTTTTTATTGTATTGTTATTTTTATTCAATAAGTTAATTTTTTGTTTTAATCTACTATTGTAATGGTTATAAACATCTATATAGCAACTATAATATTCTTCTTTGTCATACTCATCTTCACATGATTTAAGTTCTTTGGGTTCGATTTTTGTGACTGGTTTATTCGAAATAATATTAAATTGATTTGGATAAATGATTTGATATTGTACACCATCTGTAACATTGACTAACATATCTTGAAGTACAAACTTCATTTTTTGATTATCAATTTTATAGTGTTTCCAAAACATTGGAGAAATACCTTCTTCATCCTCTATCAAATATAATGTATTTACCTCTCCCTCTGGGGATATAAAATAATGTTGGTAACCTACTGCAAGAAAATCATAATCAGGAAAAGAAATATGATTATTAGCCAAATAAATCCTATCTTTTACAATATTATCTTTAGCTATTGATAAAAATATATCACCTCCAAAAATAGTACTATCAGATTCAATATCATTACTTTTTGACATACTTAATGTCAGTTGAAAATCTTGTCCGTTATAGATAATTACCGGTTCTTTATAAATCAATTTATATAACTTTTTTAAATCAAATTTGAGATTAAATTTTCTAATAGGGCAAAGTTTATCTATTTTTTCTTGTTCTGATTCGCTCAATTGTCTATAATTTTCAGGATAAGTACAATCTTTATCTAATTTATTCATATCGATTTTTCTAAACAATGGGTCGCCACGATATTTGTCTTCTATTTGATAGTGCTGACTATAACAGTAAGTGCTAATTAATAAACATAATGATGCAAAATAATATGAGCATTTCATAATATTATTCCTCAATCTCTTTAATTTTGGTGAGTGAAAATTCTGCATGAAAATGACCGTCATGTAATCCTCCACCATTGGCAACGCCTTTTAATTTTCTAAATTCTTCAAAATGCACATTTTTGCCAACTAGAATTTTCTCAAAAAATAACCGCATCGCATTTAAAAAAGCTTCGTCATCTTTATATTGTTGAGAAGTATGTGGATGGTAATCACGCTCCCGAATTTTTTTACCGTTTATTTCGACTGTTTTGTACCCTTTATATGACTTGTAGGTAAAATCAATACTCATACCATTAATATGATTTATACTTGGAAAGCAAGAGCCCCACTTAAATGCACTCCCTGTGGTAGTAACGCTTTTATTATAAACCGCAATACTACCTAACATTGCAGCAAATAACCCAGGATTAGCATAACGACGTTGTGAGTCGCTAAAGCTATACTTAATATTGAAATTGTCAAATTGCTTATTTAGCGAATCGGGCATTTTAATCAGTTCAGTATCATTGGTTGTTGATTTAAATAATTGCTAACAATTTTCATGGTAACCAAAGTTAGAATGTAAAATTGAGATTTTTATAAATTCTATAGTTCTCTATATTCAAATTTTATTTACATTTCCAACTTGTTGGAGAATCACTACTAGGGCTATCATATTTATACTTGCATTCTATAGATTCAATTAATTTAAAATGTTTATTTTCATCAATTTGATAATGTTTCCAATAATCAATTTGTTTAACTTCATAAAAAGAGATTTCATTTGTTAGAGAACTATTTTCATACATTACAATTTGTAAAAGCCATAAATTTTGCAACTGATTATCAATATAATAATATTGAAATTTAGGTATCAATGTAGATCCACTTTCCTTGTATATAATAATGCTATCTATAACTTCACCTTTTTTTTCTATATTTAAAGTTATTTCAAGGTGATCAAGGTTATTTGAATCTGCTGGAATTTTTGATAATAAATAATATTCATAATCATTAACTCTATTTAGAGAAGATTTATATAATGGCGTTTTAACTTTCGAAAAAATATAAGGATAATAAACATACAGCTCATCGAAGGCACATTCTCCATATTTTAAAGATTTATCTTCATCAGCAAAAAAATTACAGTTTTTATTTATCTGATTGATAATACTTTTATCCTTAATCATTGGATGTCCAAATAAACTGAACGGTCGATGGCGTCCTTTATATTTACTTGATAACCGCTTTTTATCGGCTTGTTTTGAAAAAAATATTAAATATCCTTCGTTTGTTATGCTCACTAAATAATCATCAATTTTTATTAATTTGTTTAAAATTCCGGAACATGATTTATTCGATTCAGAAAAGTTAATAACATCTATTTTTTCCTTCAATGGTATGCTTTCTTTAATGAAAAGATTTTTATATAAATTTTTATTTTGACTTGATCCCCAATGATTTTTTGAACTAGTTGAATGAATAGAATATTCTGATAAACATTGATTATTAATTTTTAAATGACTATCTGTCAGCTCTATTATCGTATCGGCAAACTGTTCAATTATATCTTCTCTCTTCTGCAATAATTTATCTCTAGTTTCTTCTGTCTCTCCATAGACTGTACTTTTTGAAACTTTATAAAAATACCATGTTTCGGGCGGTTCGGTTGCATAGGCGATGTTGATTGATAAAAATAACACCGCAATAATTTTTAAAAAAATTTTTTTTAACTTCATAATGTTTCTTTCATTGGTAATCATTGATTAGGTATATTAAGTTTCATTTATGCCTATTTGCTTTTTAACTTATTAGTTGACGCCAATTTTTTAATTATTTTTATTCTTCCAAATCCAACTTCCTAGTTAGTGAGCGAGTTGTTTTTCAATATTGGTTATTTCTTGTTTATAATTTTGAATTAAACAAAACATAACTTTAGATAAATAAGGATCTGTCTCTCCTCTATTACCAGAAACTGGAGGTGGTAATTCTAAACAACTTGAAGCCATTTTTTTCTGTAATTTTAAATAAGATTTTTTTATTGTATTGTTATTTTTATTCAATAAGTTAATTTTTTGTTTTAATCTATTATGGTAATGTTTATAAACATCTACATAGCAACTATAATATTCTTCTTTATCATATTCATCTTCACATGATTTAAGTTCTTGTGAATCAATTTTTGTGACTGATTTATTCGAAATAACATTGAATTGATTTGGATAAACGATTTGATATCGTACCCCATTTTTAACATTGACCAACATATCTTGAAGTACAAATTTCATTTTTTGATTATCAATTTTATAGTGTTTCCAAAACATTGGAGAAATACCTTCTTCTACCTCTATCAAATATAATGTATTTATCTCTCCCTCTGAGGTTATAAAATAATGCTGGTAAGCAGCTGCAAAATCAGAAAGATTAATATAATTATTAGCCAAATAAATCCTATCTTTTACAATATTATCTTTAACTATTGATAGGAATATATCACCTTCATAAATAGTACCATCAGATTCGATATTATAATTTTCTGACATACTTAATGTCAGTTGAAAATTTTGTCCGTTATAGATAATTACCGGTTCTTTATAAATCAATTTATATAACTTTTTTAAATCAAATTTGAGATTAAATTTTCTAATAGGGCAAAGTTTATCTATTTTTTCTTGTTCTGATTCGCTCAATTGTCTATAATTTTCAGGATAAGTACAATCTTTATCTAATTTATTCATATCGATTTTTCTAAACAATGGGTCGCCACGATATTTGTCTTCTATTTGATAGTGCTGACTATAACAGTAGGAGCTAAATAGTAAACAAAGTGGTACTAGATAATGTGAGTATTTCATTTTTTAACCTTTTATCCTTTTCTTATTTTGAATAAGTTGCGTTTAAATAAATTGCAACTTTTCTCTTTGATATTTAAGTTATTTAATCATTTTCATTCTTGCAAATCCGACTTACTTGCTTGGAAGTAAGTTATATATTGCCATTATTTTTTACAAATTCTATTCACGGATAATACACAATTTTTACTTGTTATTAATTTTTCTCCAGAATATGAATTGGTTATTAAAATTTCTTTATTATTAGTCTGTGGCTCGACTGTTTCATGTTGCAATCAGTGAGTATTATAACTAATAGGATAATTAGTATATAATTGAAATTTTTTTATAATATTATTTCCTTTATAGAACCTGGTTTAAATTCTGAATGTAGATGAGTATTATGAAGATCCTTTTTTAAATCTTGTTTTGCATTATCAAATTTTTTCTTATTGTTACCTGTTATTTGTTCATTAAAATTAAATTTATGCATGGCATTAATAAATTTTTGTTCATCGTTATCATTTAAATAAAGAGTATCAATACTTTTTCCATTTACATGTTCAGAACTAGGAAAACAGGACCCTTCAGCAAAACAACTACCAGTAGTTGTTAACTGCAAACCTGTTTCAGCTAAAGCACCAATAAAACCAGCTAAAGGATCTGGTCCTGTATAGCGCCTTTTTGTATTGCTAAAGACATAACTAATTATTACATCGTCTTTAGTATAATTAATTTTATCTGGCATCCTAACTATTTCGATATTTTTATTTAATGCTTTATATCGTCGCCAAATCATGCCTAGATCACTATGTTTACCATATTCTGCAATATCTCCATTTTTAAATTTAACTCTTTTTTGGGTATCTCCTTCCTTTAAATTTTCTTTATATTCAATAATATTTGGATCTTTCCTATTCGGCGCACTTATTACTACACCATTTGCTTTTTCCTTAGTAGTATGCCAATCACAAATGCATATTTCATGTTCATTATTCTTTTCATCATGATAAACATACTTATATTTTTGCTCGTAGCCTTTCGATATTTCCAGTGGTATATGTTTTTCAATTTTTCCATCGTGGTAAATATGATATGTCACTATACCTGGACTTATAAATCTACCCATCACTGAGACTGGATGAATAAACCATGCTTTGCCATCAGCAGAAAGATTGCTTAGTGCGGGTGTTTGTGGTGTTTGGTTGTTTGATGATTGGGTTGCTTGAGATTGTGCTACTTCTCGCCACCAAAGGGAGGGTTTAATGCGTTGCTCTTTTTCCAGTTGCCAATGTATTTTGGTTTCCTCGTGTGCTTCATCGACACTGTTTAACGCTGAGTTTCGCTTAAAAGGCATCGTTATATTATTGTCATCTAACCATTTTTCAATTAATTTTTTCTGTTTCTGTGTTTCTTTCTCAAATAAACTATCTATTTCGTTCCATTTGGTTAGCGCTTCGTCTGCATGCCATTCACTTTCATATTTTATTATTAAGTGACCTATCATTTCGGCTATCCAACTGTTGCGTAAGCCATCTTTCAGAAATTCAACAGTAAAAGGTGGCAGTCCTTTTTTTCGCTGAACAGAATATAAAAGTGATTCAATTAAGATTTTATGCATAGCTTTCATTGAATCAGTATATTCTTTAATGTCCAATGTTCCTGCTCGGTTATCGTTTATTTTAGTATAAAATTCTCCCACACTAGCTTTTTCGATTACTGTCTCAAATCCTTGCCAATGCCAGGGACTGATTCGTTTAACGTGCTCTTGAGCATCTTTTTTGATGTTTACCCAACCTGTTATTGACCAACGCTCTTCATTTCCTGCGGTGACTTTTACCCAAATTGAATCCGTGCTTTCGTCTTCTATAGTGATTAAATTCTCATTACTTAATGAATCTAATGATACTGTCCGTGGAAAATGTACCGTGTTATCTTTAGTTGCAGGAGGTAAATTATCAAATGATAGCGGAAAATTATTCCAATAAGGAATTACGGTATTGAGTGTCCCATCTTGTCCAAATAAGTGAGAGACATCTTTTGACGCTATCCAATAATGTTTAGTATTCACACAAAAACGTATTTTGACAGATGAACTATTGTGATCAACTTCAACAAGTTCAACCTTATCCGGAATATCAGACTTGGTTAACTGCGGATAAGTTTCATTATATTTATTTTCTAACTGTTCTTTATTGTCGGCTGTTAAAGTAATTTCTATAGTCTTATTCGATAAGTCGTTATCATTTTCTTCAATTTTTTCATCAACTTTAGATTGTGCAGCCAGATTGTTATCAGCATAGTATTCCTTTGAATTTAAAGTATATTCCAGGTTAATTTTAACGTAATAATTATGTTTTTCACTGATAAACTTTATCCCTAATCCTGAATTTAAGTTTCCATCCGCTTTTGATGCTTGTATCAATCTTGCACCTTTTTCAACCAGAATTAAGTTTTTTTCACTTTCGGGTAAATTATTGGCTAAAGTACGGGTTTGGGTAATAAATGCTGATAAATCCTCACAGGTAAATAATTCAACATGTAACAAAGGCGGTAATTTTGTATCTGATGGTCGTTTTATTGTGGATATAGATGCTTGTGCAGGCTCATTAAAATGGTCTGTTTGCTGTTGATTATGTCCGATATAACCAATAAAATCACCACTTGAAATCGCAATCGGCGATTTTAATACCACAATGTCATTGAATTTTTCAGGTTTAAACGTTAATGAAGTCAGTGAGGTTACCTTGACATAACCTTTATGTGGTGCGTCTGTACTGCCATTTTCTTTTACTAATAGGTTTGGAACGTCACAATCATTAATCTTACGTATTTTAGCGTATCCGTTTTCTTCTCCATCTAACTCAAATGTTGCCTTTGGTGGTAAATAAGTCAATTTTTGTTTGTCATTTGCAGCTTCATATACCGTTATGCCCTTTACCTTCACATTTGACTTACCAACAGTGTTATTGTCTTCTTTTACAACTTCATAATCTTGATTGGTATCGGCTTTTTTTCCTGTTGGTTCGGGTGATACATCGCTATGCCAAACATAACCGGTAATAGTATCTAATTGCTGTTTAAATTCGGTTGAGGTGACCAATGTCCCTTCTGATATCGAAACAATTTTATACCAACCGGCTTTAGTTGCGTGTTTTTCACCTAAACGAATTTTGCTTCCTTTTAACAATAAGCCAACCGCTTTGGTTTTGCTGCCATTTTCTCTAATTACACTGCCGAAAACAGTATCCGCCTTATTTTCGTCAACTTTTCCTGAACCAAGTTGCCAATAGTGAGGATGCTGTGCTTTTGTTTGTTCATCTTTTATTTTTTCCTGATAGCCATACCAATCAAGCTGATGCATATACAAACTGTATAAGGTTATTGCCGGTTGCTCAGCTTTTGCATCCGTTGTTTTTGGCATTTGTAATAGGTGTCTTACTAATGTAAAACCAGTAGAAAAATAAGCAACATTTTTTAGAGAGCCTCGTAGTGCAGTAGGTACATTTTCGTCTGGATAGGTTATTTTAGGGTAGACTTCATTGATACGATAAGCTATGACTTCACCGTTAGCCATGCAACGTAATTGTTCATCATTACCAAGTTTGTTTAACACTTTTTTATCGAGATGAATTCCGCCATGCCATAAACCATTTTCTCCAAATGGATAAAAACCATGATTAGCTTCGGATAATGCCCTATAATAGGTATCTTGGTTTAATTCTTCATCACCAACCGGAAAAATGAATTTCGTTGTTTTTTTCATGGATATTTTATTATTCCTTTATAAATTATCCTGAAAAATTAACATAATGGCTGTTTATTAAACGTACTATAGCTACTTCAAGCATATTTTTTGTGAAACTTCGTTTCTCATTATCTAATGTACTAGGCCCCATTTTTTGTAGTGCACTACTTTTTATATAAACATTATCCGCGGTGCCCAGTTCAATCCCTGCACTGCTGATTTTGATGTATGAACCTCCGCACATTAACGTCAGCTCTTCACTTGCAGTGACCGTTAATTTTCCATCGACACTGTCTATTTTAATATCTTGCTTGGCAGCCATATTCAGGTTGGCATTTTGTGCCTGTACGTTAACATCACCTTGGTTGGCAAAGACTTTCATTCCCGATTTATGGGCAAACAGACCGATGGATTCACCGGATGAGACGGTTATGTTTTTTAACGCATTAATGTCAGTCTGGTTTTCACTGGTCACCGATACACTGTTTGACGTTGACAGTTGGATGTTTTCCGGACTGGTTAAAGCGATGCCCTCTTGTGCATAAGCAAGAATGCCACTTTGGGCTAATTGGGTTAATGTCGCTTTAAGTTGCTCTTGACTGTCGGTATCCGCACCATGGGCTTCAGAGGCAGTTGCTGCATTTTGCAGTGCTTTGGCAATTGATAACGCATTTTCAAGCTGAGTAATGGCACCTTGCATATCCAGTTGTTTACCCTGTGCCTTAGGCTCGGTCTGACTGGTCAGGTATAAACCTTTATTGGCAGCAATTGCTCCCCACTCATCGGTGCGCAGTTCAAATCCCTCACCACGCTGCTCTTTGTTTTGGTCAACTAAATGCCCGATGTTAAGCTGGGTTTTACCGTATTCGGTCGCTAACTTGATGTGCTCTTGTCCGCGCTTATCATCCATCCGCAGTTTGTTGTTAGCAGGGGTACGAATTACATTTCGGTGTTTGTTTATAGCGGTCACATGGTCAGGGTGAGTGCTGTCATGCATTGCATGTGCGATATAAGGTCGGTCCGGGTTACCGTTAGTAAACGCTACCGCAACTTCTGTGCCGTCAATCAGTGGAAAGTGAAAACCATAGGTACTGCCCGCATACGGTTTAGCCAGTCTTAACCATAAGCTCTCTTCACCGTTTCGCCACTCTTTTAAATCAAAGTTAAATTTAACCCGATAGCGCCCTTGTGTATCAATATAACCATAGGTGTCATTATTCGGACTGGTCACCCGTGCCGGTAAAGTGCCGTCAATAGTCGGAAAAGGAATCGGCTCCGGGCGGTAAGGTTTTAATGGCTGGTAAGGTATGGCGGTAAAGCTCAGTTCATAAGCCTCACTGCGGTTTCCTTGTCCTTGCACCGTTAATATCATTACCCCCTCATCTATTCCAGCAATCGCACTGCCTTTGATGCGGATATGTTGACCCGGAGCTAAATTGGCCTGATTGCTTTTACCCCGGATAACAATTTGACGGCTAATGGCATGTTCATGGCGAATGCGAGCATACCATTCTCCACTTTCAACACCATTACTCGCATTACCAGAATGAGTGCTAATATCACTGCTATTATCGTTATTATTGCCGTTACTGTCGTCGGTATCAATATCACCACTGTTTTCATCATCATTATTGTTGGTGTCACTATCAATTCCATTATTGCTGTCACCATTGCTACTTAACCCTTTATAGTGCTCATCATAACGGTAATCAGTACCGTAAGTGGTGTTATCTTTCTGTTGGCTGTTAACTTCACCCAGTAAATTCGCCTGCGCATCGCGATAGTTATAATCTTGTACTTGTACCGAAGATTCAACCATCTGACTGTGTAAGGTTATATCCCAGACACTTTCAACGCAGTTATCCAGTGTGCCGCTCGGTTGTTTGTACACAATATCAGCCACCTGCTGATAACCTTGTTCATAATCACTGATGACCATCACATCACAATTATGTTCACCATGCGTTTCAAACCGGAAATAGACCCCCACATCAGCAAGCAGTCTTTGAATAAACTCAAGGTCACTCTCCTGCCACTGGGTGATAAATTCACGTTCAGGGTATTGCTCTTTAAGGGCTAAACGATAATCAATCCCTGTATAACCATGACCACGCAAGACCTCTTCAACCACACTGATAACGCTTTGATTCTGAAAAATAGCACAGTTATGACTTAATGCCAGTTTGGCTAATTGCGATGACAAAACCACTTGATAACGAGCTTCATCGTTACTGACTGATAGTTGACTGAATTGAGTAACCACACCATAAAGAGTACGGGAGCCACCTTGAGATAATAGTGAGTTTAACGGATTAAGCGGATTAAACTGGGTTAAAGAGTTAAGTGAATCGAGTGGATTGGATTGTGTAAACTTATCTAACTGTTTTAATGGCCCAGACTGTTTTAATGCATCTAATGGATTAGCCGAAGTTAAGGAATTAAGTGCATTAAGTCCTTTGGCGGTAAAATCGCTTAAACTGCTAGAATTTGCAGGATTAAAACTCAAACGGGCATTTTGGTTAAGAAATGACTCAACAGAAAGTTGTTTATCCGAACTGGTGAAAGTAATCGTATAGTGCCAAGGCTGGTTAAGTTGCTCATTACCCTCAACCTGTAAGATTGAAACCTCAGCAGGCAAACCATCAATATTTAACGTATAACGATTATGTCCTGCTCCATTAACTAAACCTTGCTTTAAGCCACGACTTAAACCATTGCCCAACTGCTCCATCAAATTGGTTAATCTTTTATCCATGTTATCCTCGATATATTTCACGTGCACTGCAAATACAACTTTGTTTTATTGAATTATTTATTATTAATAATTTTTAGTATTATATTTTTAATAACAATTTGATTATTTGAAAATTTATTACAAATAAAACGCTTTTTTAATGAATTTAAGTTAAAAAATAATCTAAAAATGGTATAAATTACACTGTTTTGAATATTTTGCAATCTTTTTTTTACATTTCTTTAAATTTTAATTATGTATATAACTTACTGATATTATTAATAAATAAAATTAAATATCGTTAAAAGTTTGTCACCTAAACATGATCAAACAAGGACTAAAAGAATTTGGTTTTTGCGGATTTTTTATTGGATAATTTTTCACTGAATTTTATTAAGATTTATATACAATAATCATTTTTACTCAAACATAGCCATGACCTGAAACTTTTTGACAAAATAACTGATTGCACAGCGATAAAAAATAGTTTTTAAACTATCGATAGGATGTGAATAGGAGTTTAGTTTGAATAAATAATTGGGTAGAGTTTTATTTAAAAAATTAATTATATTAGTAAGTTATGATTTATTTTGTAAAAAATATTCAGGAGTCTATACCATTTCATAATAAAACATTCTAAATTTAAATTCTAAGCGCAATTTAACAGTGAACAGTGAGTAGAATTTAGGTTAAGATTTTATATCTAAAAAACGACTTTTATTAAAATACCCCAATAGGATAAAACGTTTTGACATTATTTTTATTAAAAATAACAAATTAATCTATTTTTATATTTTCTTTTTTTTAGGTTTACTGATATATACTGCAATACATTTTTTATTTTTTATGTTTGTTATGTTAAAACGAAATATTAATCTTTTTATCGCATTATATGTGCTGTTAGTTGTTGGAGTTGAAACTTATACTTATTGGCACATGCAGCTTCGAAGCTGGCAACCAGCAACATCAATAGGGCGTATGGTGTTTTATTATAGTTTTTTTACTGTATTATCTAACCTTATGTTGGCAATAAGTTGTTTATGGTTAGCTTTTAGTCCGAATTGTAATCGTTTTATTTTTCGAATTATTCGATTAAATGGGTTGGTAGGTGTAATTATAACAGCTATTGTGTATAACTCACTTTTACGTGGCATTCATGTTCCACCAAATATATTTATGCGATTCGCTAATGAAAGTTTACATGTTGTTATTCCTCTACTAGGCATATTGAGTTGGCTGATTTGGGGACCATTCCGACGCATTAGCTTTCGCGTCATTATAGGATCATTAACTACCATGTTAATTTATGCCGTTTATATTTTTGTACTAGGTTTTTTTACTCATTATTATCCGTATCCTTTTATCAATGTGACAAAAATCGGTTATCCACACGCATTGTTTAATGCGAGCGTTGTCATGCTGGTATTTATAGGGTTTGCCTATTTATTATGGGCTATTGATTGCTTAAGGAGGTAGAATGAAATTATATATTTATGAACACTGTCCTTTTTGTGTAAGGGCTAGAATGATTTTTGGTTTAAAAAATATCCCTGTTGAGCTACATGTCTTTTTGAGTGATGATTTTAAGTCTCCCGAAAGTATGATTGGTCAAAAGATGGCACCAATTTTACAAAAAGAGGATGGCAGTTATATGCCTGAAAGTCTGGATATTGTTGATTATGTCGATAATCATTATGGAGCAAAGCCTATCTTAATCGGCCCAAAATCGCCAAATATTGAAAAATTAATTAAACAATTACAGCGATATGATTATAAATTAGAGTGTCCACGTTATATCAAACTTGGCTTAGCAGAATTTGCAACTCAAAGTGCAATCAATTACTTTGTCACGAGTAAAACTAAAAAAATCGGCTCATTTGATGAATGTTTAGCACAAACTGATTCATTGGTATCTGAAATATTCAAGTTATTAAACGAGCTTGAACCATTGATTATCTCGCCACAAGCGTGTAATGGGCAATTATCTTTAGATGATATCTGTCTGTTTCCTGTTTTACGTAATTTGACTTGTGTAAAAGGATTACGTTTTCCGCCTAAAGTTAAGGATTATATCGAGTCAATGGCTAGATTAAGCAAAGTGAACTTATTTTTTGATAAAGCCATTTAAAATCATTCATGAAGTTTTAATTTAGTTTTTTTGGGTAGTCAATCTTGGCGATAAAATTTTTAGAGCTTTAAAAGAGAGTACAGGCAAATAGGATAAAACCCTGTACTCTATCTTTGCTTACTTATAATTTATAACTATTGGGAATAGGATTTGAGATTAATTAATCTCCTAATTTAATATCGATCACTTCTATGTTTTGTTCGCCACCATAAATATCGTACCAAGGTGTCGCATACTGTTTTAAAATTTTATTGAGGTGCTCAACATTTTCACGTCCAGTTTGGTCTAACCAGCGTTTTAAGCCTTCTTTACCTTCTTTGGCATACGCTGCAACACCTTCAAACCAAGTTGCACGTCCACCTAAAATACCACTGTATTTAGCGCCATTTTCACCCGCAAAAATTAATTCTTGATGGAAAGTTTTAGTTGGTACTCCGGCACTCAAATAGATAAATGGACGAGTTGCTACCTCACTGGCCTGTTTAAAGTAATCTGCTGCTTGTTTTTGGGTGTAAACAACAACATTATTATCATTAAATCCTTCAACATTTTTGAAAAGTACTGGAACTTCAACTTTTAGTACATCAATATAGTATTGATTTTTTGTGAACTCTTTAATGGTGTTAATGACTTTTTGAGGCTTTATTTTGGCAAATTCAGGGCTTTTATCATCAGTTATTACATTATCATAGACAATCGGCTCAACAAATAACGGGATATCTGCTGCTCTCGCTTCTGTACCGATACGTTCTAAAAATGCATGTTTTTTTTCTAGAATATCTTTTGGATCATCTGGATTATAATAAACCAAGACTTTTGCAGCATCGGCTCCTTTTTTTAATAACCGTTGTAGAGAGTCCTCTGGCAATACATCGGGTAGTCGACCTGGAGTATTGGCATCATATCCTGTTTTTTCATAAGATATAATTAATCCAGCATCTTTGTTTTTTTTAGTCATACCTTTAAAGCCATACTCTTCATCTAACAAGATTGCACTAACATATTTTGTTAATTCTTGTGAGACAAGCTCTTTAAATTCATACACCATATCTACATGATAGCGATCTTTACCGACTGCCGACTCCATCATTTTTACCATTGAACCGCGTTGGTCAATCGCTAATGCCGCAATAACGCCATCTTGGTTAGATAATTGTTGCATGCGTGTGAATTTACCTCGAGTAATACGTTTTATAGCCATTTTATAACTCTCCATTTAAAAAGATCTTTTGATTGTAGTTTTAATTTGTAAATATATATTAATCATTTAGTGCTGTTTATTTAATCAAATCGCTTATGTTTAAAAAAGTTTTTATCTAATGCCGATAATAAAATGTAGGTTATCGTTTTAATGGATATTATCTTTAAAAAAAAGTGGTGTTCAGGTATATTGATTCATTAAAATACACTATGTGTAAAAAATAATTTACAAGGAAGACCATGTCATATACAGCACCAATTACGCAAACGCGTACTTTAAATAAACAAGACTATAAAACATTAGCATTGTCTGCTTTAGGCGGGGCTTTAGAATTTTATGATTTTATTATATTTGTATTCTTTTCAATTACTATCGGCCATCTGTTTTTTCCAGATGATATGCCTGAATGGTTAAGTCAGGTACAAACATTCGGTATTTTCGCTGCAGGTTATTTAATTCGTCCTTTTGGCGGAATTATTATGGCACACTTTGGTGATCTGTTTGGTCGCAAACGAATGTTTACACTTAGTATTCTGCTTATGGCATTACCGACGTTATTTATCGGTTGTTTACCTACTTATACCCATATTGGAATTTTTGCACCTTTATTATTATTACTTATGCGATTATGTCAGGGATTGGCAGTAGGGGGCGAAGTACCTGGTGCTTGGACGTTTGTCGCTGAGCACGTACCAAAAGATAAAATTGGGTTAGCATGTGGAATTTTAACCAGTGGTTTAAGTTTAGGTATTTTATTCGGTTCATTGGTTTCAACTGTTATGAATAAAAGCGTCTCACCGGAACAATTAATCGATTGGGGATGGCGTATTCCTTTTATTATTGGTGGTATTTTTGGTTTGATCGCAATGTATTTGCGCCGTTGGTTAAAAGAAACCCCCATTTTTCTTGAAATTCAAAAACGTAAACAACAAGAATTATCAAATAAAATTCCTGTCGTTACCGTGATAACTCAATATTTACCACAGACAATATTATCAATGTTACTGACTTGGGTTTTGTCTGCCGGTATTATGGTAATTATGTTAATGACGCCTATTTTATTACAAAAATCATTTGATTATTCACCAATTGACGCACTACAAGGCAATACATTAGCAATAATAGGTCTGATTATAAGTTGTACTTTTTATGGCATGATGATGGATAAGTTTGCAATGGGTAAGGTCATATTGATTGGTTGTATTCTTGCAGCGCTTGCTATCGCTATTTTTTATTTATCATTAGATAATCATCAACTTTTATTTATCACTTATTCCCTAGCAGGGTTCTGCATCGGTATTGTTGGATCTTTTGCCTACGTTATGGTGAAAGTCTTTCCTACCCAAATTCGTTATAGTGGGGTGTCGTTTTCATTTAATATGGCGTACGCCATTGCAGGTGGATTAACACCATTACTCATATCGTTTTTGAGTGACTTTGTGAGCAAAATGGCACCGGCTATGTATGTGGTTGGGTTATTCGCACTTGGTGCATTAATTGGACTATTTTTATTGATAAATAATAATAGTCAAAAATACATTGCAAAAGATATTGGTTAACCATAATTTTTTTTATGTTAAATAAGGAACGAGTATTCAGGCTCGTTCCTTTAAAATATAAAAACACTTTCCTGTCCTTTATCCTCTATTTATTTCATGACTGAATTTTACAAAAAGCCTTATACCATCGTTAATTGCTCTAAAAATATTCATAATATGAATGTAAAATCGAGTTAAATACTATCGATTATCAATATCTAACTTACTTATAGTTAACAATTTATTTAGTCAAATCCCAATCAAGTTTATTGATATGGTTTATTGTTAAACTGGATAAAATAAAAAGTAGAGCAAGCAATCAATGAAGTTAATTAAAGACCTTTTTTAGGAATTCATAATTTGTTGTCAAAAAGTTTGAGGTTATATGTACGTTTCAATCGAGATTATTAAATAATCAATGTTTTTAATAATTTTGTGAAATAACTCATTTTTTTTAAGAATAGTTAGGATAAAATAAACCAAGTTATATTTTATTTTGAAATTATCTAGGAGAAAAAAAATGAAGGCAGCAGTTGTTAGACAAGAGTGCGATGGTCAAGTTGAAATTAAAGATATTCCTCTCCGTCCATTGGAAGCAGGCGAAGCTTTAGTTGAAGTTGAATATTGTGGTCTTTGTCATACGGATCTTCATGTCGCGGCAGGTGACTTTGGTAAAAAACCTGGTCGTGTTATTGGACATGAGGGAGTAGGGATCGTTACTAAAATTGCTCCAGATGTAAAAAGCTTAAAAATTGGTGATCGTGTTAGTATTGCTTGGTTCCATGCTGGTTGTGGTTCATGTGAATATTGTATTTCGGGTCAGGAAACCTTTTGCCGTAATGTTTTAAATTCTGGATATAGTGTCGATGGTGGTATGGCAGAACAGTGTATTGTCAAAGCAGATTACGCAGTTAAAGTGCCAGAGGGATTAGATCCGGCTCAAGCAACCAGCGTAACTTGTGCTGGAGTAACAACTTACAAAGGCATCAAAGTTGCAGACACTAAACCTGGTCAATGGCTTGCGGTATTTGGTATTGGCGGTTTAGGCACTTTGGCTATTGAATATGGCAAAAAAGTGTTTAACAATAAAGTAGTGGCAATTAGTAATAGTGACAGCCAATTAGAACTATGTAAAGAGCTTGGCGCCGACTTGGTTGTTAACCCTAAAAAAGTGGCAGACGTAGGTGCTTATATTAAAGAACATACAGGTGGTGGTGTGCATGGTGCGGTGGTAACATCAGTAACTAAAACTGCTTTTAATCAAGCAATTGAGTCTGTTCGTCCTTTAGGTAGAGTTGTCGCTTTAGGTTTACCTTCTGAAACGATGGATTTAAGTATTCCTAAAACAGTATTAGATGGTATTCAAGTTTTAGGTTCATTGGTTGGTACGCGTCAAGATTTAGCCGAAGCATTCCAATTTAGTGCTGAAGGTAAAGTTGTACCAATTGTTGAAAAACGTCCATTAGAAGATATCAATGATATGATTAACGAAATGAGAGAAGGTAAAATTCGTGGTCGTATGGTTGTTGATATGAAAATGAAAAAACAGAAATAATTGTTTCTCCATTTAAGTTAAAAACCAATAAAAGCTGGCTTGATGCCGGCTTTTTTCTTGATCAAATATTAATTTATCACTTTTACTTTCGCTACCTTTACTATTAATAATATTAATCTTTCTTGTATTTTATTAATAAATCCCTATCATAAATCAATTTTGCTCGCTAATTTAATATGTTTTAAGAGGACCTATATGGAAGATCACAATTTAGAAAATAATTTACGGAAAGATCTTGGTTTAGTTTCTGCATTGTCGTTGGTTGTTGGTATGGTTTTAGGGGCTGGTGCATTTATGAAACCACCTGCCGTATTAGAAGTTGCCGGTGATTATAACTATGCATTGTTAGCGTGGATCATTGGTGGTGTTTTTTCTATTTGTGGTGGATTAACGCTTTGTGAATTAGGTGTTATGTTTCCACGTACGGGCGGTATGTTGGTTTATCTGGAAAAAATTTACGGCTCAAAAGTTTCTCATCTTTATGGTTGGATGATTACCGTGCTTTTTGCTCCATCATTAGTTGGAGCATTGGTAGGATATTTTAGTTCGGTATTTTGTCTGTTATTTGGCATTGATGATTCTTATAAAATGGCAGTAAGTGCTGGCGTTTTAGGATTTATTGCTGTTATTAACGCTATTGGCGTTAAGCAAGCAGGTTATTTGCAAACCATAGCTACTGCTTGTAAGCTTATTCCTATTTTATTGTTAGCCATATTTGGACTATGGAAAGGTAATGGTCAAGTAGCATTATTTAGTGCTAGTGGTCAAGGGATTGAAACTTATGCTCCATTTGCTGTAGCTATTTTAGCTACTTTATTTGCTTATGATGGTTGGGCTCAAGTTGCCTCTGTTGCTGGTGAAATTCATAATCCCGCAAAAGTACTACCTAAAGCAATTATTTTGGGTATCATATTTTTAGTGGTTGTTTATGCCTGTATCAATATTGCATTGTTCAAAATTTTCCCTGTCCAAGAGATGGTATCACTTGGTCATGATGCTTCGGCCGTTGCCTCACAACGTATGTTTGGCAATTTGGGAGGTAATTTAGTTGCGGTTGGCATTATGATCTCAATTTTAGGTGGGATTAATGGTTATATTATGACGTTATCTCGTACAATTTTCAGTATGGCAGAACGAGGAACCATCATTGGAGCGCGTTATTTAAGTACAATCGATGATGATAGCCGCTCACCCGTTAATGCTATATGTGTATTAGTGATATTTTCTTTTTTATATTCAATTTTACTGGATGCTGATCGTTTATCTGAAATCTCAATGTTTTCAATTTGGGTATTTTATTTATTAACATTTATTGGTGTAATCATTGCTCGTAAAAAATATGCAGATATCCCAAGATCTTATAAAGTTATTGGTTATCCAATCATTCCAATTATCGCAATTTTGGGAGCTATGTATGTTATTTATGGTATGCTTGTTTATCAAACTTTTAATGGTATTGCGTCAATAGTTCTAACTTTAATCGGTTTACCTTTATATTATTATTACCACAGAAAGAATAAGAATAAAGAGCTTTCACTTGGTGAAATGAAAAAATATAAAGTGAAAATGCAATATACCATCGCAGTTTCTACAATGATCATCGTTGCTCTGTTAGCTCTTTATGGTAACGTGTTTAGTAAATAATCAGAGAATATATTTAACTTATTTTGAAATGAATCATTTCAACGTTATAAAAGTAAAAACCGACATTATGAAGTGACCCCATACAGTTGGACACTTTTATTAAGCTGCTTGTAAGGCCTGATTTCGATATTCAACCGGAGTCAGGCCTTTTAATTTAATCAGTAATAAAATATTTAATATAAAGTTAGTGAGTAATTATTTTGTTACAGTTTGGTGAAAATTTTAAATATATGTTGAAATTAGACCATAAATATTTTGATCATGAAAAATTCCATTCAAATATTCAGCCTGTTTAAGTGTTCCTTCATAACTAAAACCACATCGCTTAGCAACCGCATTACTTTTAGGATTATCCACTGAGCATTTAATAACAAATCGTTTAATTATTTTTTGTGATGCATAGTAGTGAGTGAGTGCTTGGATTGCTTGCGTCATAACACCTTTGCCTTCTGCTTGGCTATCGAGCCAATAACCAATATAGGCAGTCTTATTGTTTTTATCTATTCGATTAAAAGACAATAAGCCGACAGGGTTATTATCCAGTAAAATTACATAGGTTTTGGTAATATCTTTTTGATGTTCAATTGAACAATTATCTAAAAAATTTGATGTATCTGCTTCATTACTGACAAACTTAGGCCAAGCCATAAATTGACTAAAATTATCACGATTAACATCAATAATATTGTATAACTTAGATGAATATTGTCGATCCGATGGCACTAAATGAATATGTTCATTGACAATGATGCTTTGTTGATTGGTATTTGTCATTAATTATTCCTTTAAGAGCATAAGCAATTTTCAGTCAGTATAAATATAAATTAAAGAATAATATCAACGTTACTAATTTAATTGATTATATTTTTATCGTTATCGTTATCGTTATCGTTATCGTTATCGTTATCGTTAATTATAAAAACTACCAGATCATTTGATCTGGTAATTTTACTGTTTGAATTAATTAGAAAAATTTTACGCTTCATTATTTACATTTTGCTTTGGTTTAACCATGTAATTTTGAATAACTAATAAAGCAAAGATAGCGACAACAATGCCCATTATTATTTCTTTATTAAACCATTTAGCCATTTTACCCAAAATAATACCAATCTCACAAAAGTCAATATCGGAGAAAGTTGTATTGGCAAAACCAAGCGAACCTAAAACAGGTAATAAAAGGACAGGTAAAAATGTGACTAATAAACCATTAGCAAATCCACCAAACATGGCGCCTCGACGTCCTCCCATAGCATTACCGAAAACACCAGCAGTCGCACCACAGAAGAAATGAGGAACTACGCCAGGTAAAATTAGTACAGCATTTAATTGACCCAACACAAATAGACCAATTAATCCACCAAGAAAACTAAATAAGAAACCAATTAATACCGCGTTCGGTGCATATGGGAAAACAACTGGACAATCTAAGGCTGGTTTGGCATTCGGCACGAGTTTTTCTGAAAAACCTGTAAATGCTGGAACAATTTCAGCAAGAATTAATCGTACACCTTGTAGAATAATAAATACCCCAGCTGCAAAGGTAATTGCTTCGATAATTGCATAAACTAAGTAATTATCCCCCTTACTTAAATTTGTTTGGACATAATCAGGTCCTGCAAAAACGGCAAGAACTAAATAGATAATCATCATTGTTAATGAAATTGAAATTGAGCTATCACGCAAGAAACTTATATTTTTGGGTAAATTCATCTCTTCCGTTGAGCGAGAGTTTTTACCAACTAATTCACCAATCGCTCCAGCCAATACATAACCTAAAGTACCAAAATGACCAAATGCTACATCATTATTTCCTGTTATTTTACTCATATATGGTTGAGCAATTGCAGGGAAAAACGCCATAATTAGCCCAAGTACTAGGGCTCCGGTAAAGACTAATTGCCAACCTTTAAAACCTGCAACTGTTAGAATAATGCTGATCATGCACGCCATATAAAAGGTATGATGTCCAGTTAAAAAGATAAATTTTAAACGTGTAAAACGCGCAACTACAATATTAGCAATCATTCCAAACGCCATGATTAATGCTGTTGCTGCACCATAATCATTTAATGCCATAGATACGATAGCTTCATTATTTGGGACAATACCTTGTAGTTTAAAGGCCTCTTCAAACATCATGCCTAATGGTGTAATCGCACTAATAAGTACAGTTGCGCCACCACCCAATACTAAAAATCCTAAAATAGTTTTAATTGTTCCTTTTACCGTATCAGCAAAGGATTTGCGTTGGGCTATTAACCCAACCATAGCAATCATACCAACGAGTACGGCCGGTACTTTTAAAATATCAACGAAAAATTTAACAACTTCTTGAATCATCGCAACACCTCATTATCAGACTATTGCTTATCAAAATGTTCAACGAGTTTGGACTCCAAATCATTGATATCAATTATATTATTTAGAACTACCAGTTTATCGCTAGGAATGCCAGAACTGTCTGCTAAATCTTTAGTCATAACAAATAAATCAGCTTGTTCTGGTGTTGCTGATGCAAGATCTGCATGCGTTACTTCTGCATCAATATTTAATTTTTTTAGAACTTTTTTGATATTCATTTCAACCATAAAACTGCTACCAAGACCTGAACCACAAACTGCCATAATTTTCATTTTATTTATCCTTTTTTAATTTTATTAAATTTAATAACGATTGATCACAGCTAATATTTGATCACTATTTTGTGCCTTAAAAATTGTCTGCATATCGTTTGATTCACTAAACAGCTCAGCTAATTGAGTTAACATTTCAATATGGCTGGAACTATCACTGGCCGCTAATAAAGTAATTAAATATACGGGGTCGTTTTCTGTTGAATTAAATTTCACTCCTTGTTTGACCAGTAACATAGATAAGCCCAGTTGATTGACACCTTGCTCTGGTCTAGCATGCGGCATAGCGATACCCGGTGCCAATACATAGTAAGGTCCAATTGATTCATGTAATTGAAAAATTGCTTGGACATAATTTGGCGAAATGGCATTATTTTCTAATAATGGTTTTGCGCAAATTTGTATTGCTTCTTTCCAATTTTCAACAGAATCAACAACATTGACTGTTTGGCTGGTTAACCATTTACCTAACATTTTTCCTCCATTAAACCTGATATCATCAATTGTTAGTTTAAAAAATAACATACTAAATAAGAATAGAAATAAAAAAATATTAGAAATGTGATAGCGCTATCAAACTTGATGAAAATTTTTCTCATTTTGTGATGAAATTAACATTTTTGATATAACGATTATAAAATAGTTATTTAGACGTAATAATATTATAGAAATGAGAGTGATTTTGAAGTGATTGTATCACACTTTTTTATTATTGATTGTCTATTATCGATTTTTCTGCTTTGCTACTATTAATATAAGATTTATTTGAAAAAATTTAGATTAAACTCAATCGGAATGAAAGATGCAAGAAATAAAGAAGCGTAAAACTACTGGACAGATTACTTTATTTGATGTCGCTAGATATGCGGGTGTCGGAACAATGACCGTATCTAGAGCTTTACGAACCCCAGATCGAGTTTCAGATAAACTTCGTCAAAAAATCCAAATTGCTGTCGATGCTTTAGGATATAAACCAAATGTTGCTGCAAGTTTGCTAGCCTCTGCATCGGCAAATCGAGTCATTGCAGTTATCACGCCAAAAATATACGATCATTGCGCTCAACTATGGTTAAATTCGCTTCAAACACACTTAGCAAAAGAGGGGTACACAACCTTACTTATTGAATCTTATCATTATTATAAATTAGAATCACAAATGTTAGATGCTTTATATAGTCATAACCTTGAGGCAATATTACTATTTCAAGTTGAAGATGAGAGCTTTATTAAGCAAATTCTGCAAAATAAAATTGTTCCTATTTTGAATATTGGTAAAGATTATGATGGATTAACTAATATGAATGTTGGAATAGATGATAGTTTGGCTATGTATATGCTCACTGAACATGTCATTAAAAAAGGTTATCAACACATTGGGTTACTCTGTGCTAATCAAGAATATCAAATTTTTCAACAACGTTTACACGGATGGCATAAAGCCATGTTAGCTTATCATCTCCCTACACATCGAGTTATTAATGCTGCTAAACCAGCCAATTTTAGTACTGGAAGTGAGTTATTACCCGATATGTTATTAAATTGGCCAGAACTAGACGCATTAATTTGTACAACTGATGAATTAGCTTGTGGAGTCCTATATGAATGTCAGCGTCGACATATTCGAGTACCTTATCAATTAGCTGTAACTGGCTTTGGTGATAATGAGTTTAGCCAAGTGAGCTTTCCCGCATTAACAACGGTCGCTTTACCGTATAAAGAAATCGGTGAATATTCAGCCTCTCTGCTGTTGGATAATTTAAAAAATAAAAAAGTAACACATGAAACAGATTTATCAGCGTTAGCACCAGTCGTACGATTGCGGGCGAGTGTTTAATTAGCTTTTTTAAGAAAGATGATTAGAATTATTAAGATCGGCTCGAACCTCTGGTTGGTTCTCATCCTCTTAAAATGCAGATAATAAAAAAGCCTACTCAATGAGTAAGCTCTTTTATCTAAAATTGGTCGGCGAGAGAGGATTACTCGCATTTCATGCTCGCCCTGCGGGTCGTTGCTAAAGCAACGTTGTCTCGCTGCGCTCGGCTCGAACCTCTGGTCGGTTCTCATCCTTTCAAAATGCAGATAATAAAAAAGCCTACTCAATGAGTAAGCTTTTTTATCTAAAATTGGTCGGCGAGAGAGGATTCGAACCTCCGACCCACTGGTCCCAAACCAGTTGCGCTACCAAGCTGCGCTACTCGCCGTTAGGAAGCGCATAATACTGCGCTAACTAAAAAGTGTCAATACTTACCTAAAAAAATATACTAGTTATTTTCAGATTTTGCGAATGGGGCAGGTTTTTTACCAATACGTTGATAAAATTCGATAACAAATTCTTCATAACGTTTATTTGCCACAGCTTCACGAATCTCTGCCATTAGGCGTTGGTAATAACGCAAATTATGAATAGTATTTAATCGTGCACCTAAAATTTCCCCACATTTATCTAAGTGATGTAGATAAGATTTTGTATAATTTTTACATGTGTAACAATCACAATGAGGATCCAGCGGTGTTGTATCATCTTTATATTTGGCATTACGAATTTTGATTACACCATCAGTTACAAATAGGTGACCATTGCGTGCGTTACGAGTTGGCATTACACAGTCAAACATATCGATGCCACGACGCACACCTTCCACTAAATCCTCTGGTTTTCCAACGCCCATCAAATAACGTGGTTTATCAGCTGGTAATTGTGGGCATGTACCTTCTAAAATACGATGCATATCCTCTTTAGGTTCGCCAACGGCAAGGCCACCAACAGCATAACCATCAAACCCAATTTCTGTTAATCCTTTAATTGATATGTCACGTAATTCTTGATGTATACCACCTTGAACAATACCAAATAAGGCATTTTTATTGCCTAATTCATCAAAGCGTTTTCTGCTGCGTTTGGCCCAACGTAGTGACATCTCCATTGATTTTTTGACATAATCCCAGTCGGCAGGAAATGGTGCACATTCGTCAAATATCATGACGATGTCAGAACCAAGATCATATTGGATTTCCATAGAAATTTCGGGTGATAAAAAGATTTTATCTCCATTGATTGGATTTCTAAAATAGACACCTTCTTCTTTAATTTTTCGAATATCACCTAAACTAAATACCTGAAAACCACCTGAATCCGTTAAGATTGGACCATGCCATTGCATGAAATCATGCAGATCACCATGTTTACGCATAATTTCTTGACCAGGTCTTAACCATAAATGGAAAGTATTGCCTAATAAGATTTGAGCTCCTGTTGCGGCTACTTCTTCCGGCGTCATACCTTTTACCGTTCCATAAGTTCCGACAGGCATAAATGCAGGGGTTTCTACCGTATATTCGACTCCACGACGATCAAATTTCATACGACCACGACGAGCTAAGCCGTCGGTATTATCTAATTCAAATTTCATTTATTTATTTACCTCTTGCGACCAAATAAACAGTTTGGCGCGAATTATTGATATAATGCGTTGTGTACTATTACATTGCGGCGCCTAGTTTATCGTGCTTGACTTGAATTAACAACTTTTGAAAGGATTTTAAGAATTGTGAACTATGTTATATTGATATTTTCATTATTATTGATATTTTTGTCGACCGCATGTCAAAATCATACAAACATTCGTACAGCTAAACGGATACCGTCTGAAGCAGTAAAATTTTTATCCGAACAAGACATACTAGCTATTAGTCAGCAAGCGTGTAATGAAATGGATCATAGGGCGACAATTCCAGCCAATAATCATGCTTTAAGTAAACGCTTAAATAAAATCGCTAAAACATTGCCTAACAATATTAATAATAACGAGATAAATTATAAGGTTTATTTGAATATGGAACCCAATGCTTGGTCAACTGCAAATGGATGTATTCGAGTGAACAGTGGATTGATTAAATTATTAACGGATAATGAATTGCAAGCCGTATTGGCGCATGAACAAGGACATATTGCACTTAAACATGCTATAAAATCATTTCGACAGGCTCCTTATATTGAAATTACCGATAAAGCCAATGAAATTATTATTATGGTAAAACAAGAGATTGCGCAACAGTATGAAGTTGAGGCAGATGAATATGCTTTGAATCTTTTATTAAAGGAAAAAATTGATCCCATAGGTTTGGTAAATATGTTATCTAAAATGCCCATTCATGCATCAGAATATCCGACATCTCATCCATCAAATTTGCATCGCAAGAATAATATTTTAGATAAATTAAAGAATAAATAGCTAATTAAAATGGTTAAATGGAAAAGTTACCAACCAAATTTGCCATATCAGCTTGATTAAGCAACTTTCCATTAAATGTTGATAAAATTTTAGAGTGATTCATTCGATTGTTTAGTGATAAACATTGCATCACCATAACTAAAAAATCGATATTGTTGCTTAACCGCTTCTTGATAAGCATTCATCGTATTTTCATATCCTGCAAATGCTGATACAAGCATAATTAATGTTGATTCGGGTAGATGAAAATTTGTGATCAGTGAATCAATGACATTAAAGTGGTAGCCTGGGTAAATAAATATCTGTGTATCAGCAAAAAAAGGAGCAATTTCCCCGGTTTTTTGTGCTGCGCTTTCAAGAGCCCTAACCGAGGTAGTTCCCACTGCGATGACTTTATTACCTCTGGCTTTGCAGGCTAATACCGCTTTAACAACTTCCTCTGGAACCTCCGCATACTCTGCGTGCATAACATGCGTTTCGATATTCTCAACTCTTACTGGTTGAAATGTCCCTGCACCAACATGTAAAGTGACAAAAGCCATTTCAACGCCTTTTTGTTTCAGTTTTTCTAATAAGCTTTCATCAAAATGAAGTCCAGCTGTAGGTGCTGCAACCGCTCCCGGTACTTTATTGTATACGGTTTGATAAACTTCACGATCTTGGTCATCATCAGGTCTGTCAATATAAGGTGGTAAAGGTATATGACCGATTTTATTTAAAATAGTAAGTACATCGTCCGGAAATTGTAATTCAAAAAGGCTATCATGACGAGCGACCATCGTTACAGTAACCGATGAGTCTTCTCCTAATATTAATTCAGCGCCTTCTTTAGGCGATTTTGACGCTTTTACATGTGCAAGTGCACGATTCCCATCTAATAATCGTTCAATAAGTATTTCAATTTTACCGCCAGATGATTTTTTTCCATAAACGCGAGCAGGTATGACTCTAGTGTTATTAAAAATAAGCAAATCGCCTGGATTAATTTTGTCGACAATGTCAGTAAAAAAACCATGGTTAGTGTTACCTGTGTTTCCATCAAGCGATAAAAGTCGGCATGCACTTCTCGTTTCTGCTGGATATTTGGCAATGAGTTCTTTAGGAAGTGTAAAATCGAAATCAGATAATTGCATAAATTTGTACCTTAAAAAATGGGTGATTAGTCTAAATCTCATATACTGAGTAATCAAGTAATTATTTTCTAAGTGTTAAAACAAGCAATTATTTATTGATTATTATTAAAGTTAGTTTAAAATTTCTGCGTCTAACTTAACTTAGTTTAGATGGATATAAATAATGATTTAAATAAGGAAAATATTATGAAAAAACATCAAAAAACATTATTAGTCGCTTTACCTTTAGTTGCAGCTATGTCTTTAACTGGTTGTAATATGAATCCAGATGATTTAGCTAACCTAGGAATGAAAGGTCTTAAAGCTGCAACATTGAGTGACGATGAAGTTAAACAATTAAGTAAAGATGCTTGTGCACAAATGGATGCTGAGTCAAAAATTGCTTCTGCAAATAGTGCTTATACTAAAAGATTAAAGAAAATCGTCAAAGGTTTGGGTAACAAAATTGATGGTACACCAGTTAATTATAAAGTATATATCACTAAAGATGTTAATGCTTGGGCAATGGCGAACGGTTGTGTACGTGTCTATAGTGGTTTAATGGACTTGATGACAGATAATGAAATTCAAGGTGTTTTAGGTCATGAGTTAGGTCATGTTGCTTTAGGTCATAGTAAAAAAGCAATGCAGATCGCTTATGCAACCGAAATTGCTCAAGATGCTGCTGCTGCGTCTGGTAATGCTGCAATCGCTTCAATTTCTAAATCTAAATTAGGAGCTTTAGCATCAGCAGTTATTAATTCTCAATTCTCACAAAAACAAGAACAAGATGCTGATAACTATTCATTTGATTTCTTAGTTAAGAAAAAAATTAATCCAGCAGGACTTGCTACTGCATTTGATAAATTAGGTGGTGGAGATTCTTCAATATTGAGTAGTCACCCATCTTCTAAATCAAGAGCAGCAAATATTCGCAAGAAACTTGCAGAAATAAAAAAATAAAAACGACCTAACATTAAAAAGCGCCATTCATGGCGTTTTTTTATATAACTTTTATGTAATTACACTTCTAAATTAGTACGAAATTATCGTCAGTAACCTTATCCCTTTTCTTCTAACCTATTAAGTAATATATGGCCCTTTTCTGAAATTCAGTATACTCAAGATGAGTATGACGAAAGTAATATGGTGGAAATAATTAGTCATTACTCAATGACAACAAAATAAATTTTATTTATAAAAATCTACTAACAGTATTAAGATTTAATATTGGACAAGTAGAAAACAAGAAAACACTTTAAAAGTTTGATGTGGTTTATAACTGAATTTAAAATATTTCTATCATTAACCCCAGTGAGGACTGGGGTTATTATGTATTTTATTGTTTATAGGTAGATAGGAATTTAGCGAATCTTTCAATCGCATCTTCAAGTTCACCTGTATGAGGTAAGGCGACAATCCTAACATGATCGGGTTGATGCCAGTTAAATCCAGTTCCTTGTACCAGTAATACTTTTTGTTGTAACAAAAAGTCTAAAACTAATTTTTGGTCGTTATGAATATTAAATTTTTTCTGATCAAGTTTTGGGAATAAATATAAAGCACCTTGTGGTTTAGTGCATGATACGCCAGGGATATCATTGAGTAATCGCCATGCCAGCATACATTGATCATAGAGTCGTCCGCCGGGTACGATAAACTCATTAATACTTTGGTAACCCCCTAAAGCCGCTTGAATGGCATGTTGCAGTGGCACATTTGCACATAAACGCATTGAAGCTAGCATGTTTAAACCTTCAACATAGCCTTTCACGTGCTGTTTTGGTCCACAAAGTGCCATCCATCCTTGTCTAAATCCTGCTGCTCGATACGTTTTTGATAAACCGCTCATGGTTATGACAAAAAGATCGGGTGCTAGAGCTGCGATTGAATGATGAACAGCATCATCAAATAAAATTTTATCGTAAATTTCATCAGCAAAAATAATCAAATTATTCTGTCGAGCAATTTCGGCAATCTCAAGTAATACCTCTTTACTGTAAACTGCACCGGTTGGATTGTTAGGATTAATAATCACAATTCCTTTTGTTTTGGAAGTGATTTTACGCTTAATATCTTCTAGATCGGGCGACCAATTAGCCTCTTCATCACATAGATAGTGAACCGCATTACCTCCAGATAGACTAATTGAGGCTGTCCATAATGGATAATCAGGCATCGGAACCAAAACTTCATCTCCACTATTAAGTAGTGCTTGCATGGATTGAACGATTAATTCTGAAACACCATTTCCGATATAGATATCTTCCACATCTAAATCAGTAATTCCTCTGGATTGATAATATTGCATAACCGCTTTACGGGCAGAGTAGAGACCTTTTGAATCACAATATCCTTGTGAAGTAGGTAGATTGCGGATGACATCCACTAATAATTCATCTGGAGCAGTAAAGCCAAACGGGGCAGGATTTCCAATATTGAGTTTGAGGATAGTTTGACCTTCTTCTTCAAGACGTTTTGCATGTTCAAGAATTGGTCCACGTATATCGTAACAAACATGATCCAATTTATTGGATTTTTGGAAATTTACCATGATTCTGCCCTTTCTATTTATTGTGTTAGTTTTTATTTTTTAATTAAAAAAACAATCTACTCCTATTTAGATAATTTTTGAAGATGTTATTATACTTAGCCTAAGAAATATCTTTTGATTGTGTGAAATTTGTGCGGAGAGTGTTATGAAAACTATTTTAACGGTAATTGGAAAAGATCAAACGGGGATTATTGCAGGTATCAGTCAGAAATTATATGAGTTAAATATTAATATTTTAGATGTGAGTCAAACGATTATGGGGGAATATTTCACCATGATTATGCTATTAGATTTATCTAAAATTAATATGTCATTTGATGATGTTAAGACTGCATTGACTCAGACTGGTGACAAACTAAAAGTAAAAGTGAATATTCAACGGGAAGAAATTTTTGATGCGATGCATCGTTTATAATCTAAATTTTGTACTTTATTATTAAAGGATAATACTTATGGAAACTAAACAAATCCTCGAAACGATTAAAATGATTGAGGAAGAAAAACTTGATATCCGCACAATTACCATGGGTATTTCTCTTCTGGATTGTATAGACAGTGATGGTGAAAAAGCTCGTCAAAAAATCTATGAAAAAATTACGCGATTAGCGAAAGATCTTGTCAAAGTTGGGGATGAGATTACCTCAGAATTTGGTATTCCAATTATTAATAAACGTATTTCAGTTACCCCTATCTCGCTGATTGCTGGTGCGAGTGACGATAAAGATTACGTTGAGTTCGCTAAAACACTTGATGCCGCAGCTAAAGCAGTGGGTGTTAACTTTATTGGTGGTTTTTCGGCATTAGTACAAAAAGGGTGCCATAAAGGCGATGAAATTTTAATTAAATCAATTCCTCAAGCATTAGCACAAACGGAAAGAGTCTGCTCATCGGTTAATGTTGGCTCCACACAAACAGGCATCAACATGAATGCTGTAAAACTA
The DNA here is from genome assembly GCF_016101285.1 of Gilliamella sp. W8136. Lineage (NCBI taxonomy): Bacteria > Pseudomonadati > Pseudomonadota > Gammaproteobacteria > Orbales > Orbaceae > Gilliamella > Gilliamella sp. W8136. The sequence goes on along the minus strand of NZ_JACFQU010000022.1, from coordinate 13,919 downwards.
ATGGGGCAGATCATTAAAGAAGCCGCGGCATTAACGGCAGATAATAGCAGTATGGCATGTGCCAAATTAGTGGTGTTTGCTAATGCAGTTGAAGACAATCCGTTTATGGCTGGGGCATTTCACGGTGTCGGTGAGGCCGATTGTGTTATTAATGTGGGGGTCAGTGGTCCTGGCGTTGTAAAACGAGCGCTTGAAAAAGTGAAAGGTGAATCGTTTGATGTTGTTGCTGAAACGATCAAAAAAACCGCATTTAAAATTACTCGAATGGGACAGCTTGTTGGTAAAGAGGCATCAGAGCGTTTAGGGGTGAAATTCGGTATTGTTGATCTATCCTTAGCACCAACTCCAGCTATTGGTGATTCAGTTGCACATATTTTAGAGGAAATGGGTTTAGAAGCCGTTGGTACCCATGGAACAACGGCGGCACTTGCCATGTTAAATGATGCCGTTAAAAAAGGTGGTGTAATGGCTTGTGGACATGTGGGTGGCTTAAGCGGTGCCTTTATTCCTGTATCAGAAGATGCGGGGATGATTGATGCAGTAAATAATGGCGCATTAAATTTGGAAAAACTTGAAGCAATGACCTGTGTTTGCTCAGTAGGGCTTGATATGATAGCCATTCCGGGCGATACCCCAGCAGAAACTATTTCGGCAATTATTGCTGATGAAGCTGCAATTGGCGTCATTAATCACAAAACTACTGCGGTGCGAATTATTCCAGCTGTTGGTTTAAAAGTAGGGGATAATATTGAATTCGGTGGGTTACTTGGACATGCGCCAGTGATGTCAGTAAATAAATTCTCCTCTTGTGATTTTATCAATCGTGGTGGACGAATTCCGGCTCCAATTCATTCATTCAAAAACTAATTAATTAGTCATAAATTGGTTATCTTTCATATTCCGTCTGTGGAAAGCAGACGGATATCAATCTATTTATCTTTTATTTTTCCTCAAAAATGTATTTATAAAACTCTGCTCAGTAAAATTGTTGTTACTGGTGTTATAACGCTCCCTATGATGAGCAATACCATGGCGACTATTTGGTATCAAATCCATTAGTTTCTTTTATATTTATTTCCTAAAATCAATCACATCTAAACAATGCTAATTTAATTCTAGCAGTAGCAAATGACTAATATTTTAAAAATTTGCTGATCACATAATGATGGAGGATGAAATGGGGAATGAATCTAACGAGCAAATGTTTTTTGAAGATTTAATTCTTTTAGATAAAGACTTCCAAAATACTAATCAATTTTTTGAGTTCACATTTTCTGTTTTAAGAAAGAAAGGATATGTTAATGACTCTTTCTTAGAAGCAATTAAAAAAAGAGAATCTTCATTCCCAACCGCTCTACCTACGGAACCTTATGTAGTTGCTATGCCTCATACTGACATTGAACATGTGATTAAACCATTTATCTTTTTTACTCGAGTTAAAGGAACCATTCCATGGTGCGAAATGGCAAATAATGACCATGTTTTAAATGCAAATTTCGTTTTTTTACTCGGGTTTAACGAAAAAAATGGACATATTGATTTGTTGCAAAAATTAATGTCCTGCTTTGTGAATTCATGTTTTTTAGAGTCGCTTTTCCATGCAAAAAACAAACATGAAGTTTTTACACTACTCACGTCGAATATTAATTTATAAGGAGGCATTATGAAAAAAGTTATTGTTGCATGTGGCAGTGGAGTTGCTACATCTCAAACAGTTGCAAGTAAGGTTACACGTTTATTAAAAGAACGAAATCTTGATGACATAAAGGTCGAAGTTGTTGATCTGAAATCGGTTGATTCTCATATCAAAAGTAGCGTGGCATACATAGCGATAACCAAAATTGAAAAACAATATCCTATCCCAGTGATTAATGGCATTGCATTTTTAACGGGAATAAATATGGAAACTGAATTACAAAAAATTATCGATGCCTGTAAATAGGAGTGCATTATGGACTTTCTTGGAACAATTATAAATTATATTTTAAATTTAGGTGCTCCAGTTTTTGTACCTTTCATTATGCTCATTGCGGGTTTAATTGTCCGAATGAAATTTAGAGATGGTGCATCAGCCGCTATTACATTAGGTGTTGCATTTGTTGGTATGAGTATGTTGATCGGTTTTATGGTAAGCGCCATTGGCTCAGCAGCACAAACTATGATGGAACGCACAGGCATAGAACTTAGTATTGTTGATGGCGGTTGGACAACTATGGCAAACGTATCTTGGGCTTGGCCGTATGCTTTTCTTATGTTTCCTTTACAAGTGGGCGTCAATATTTTAATGCTCGTTTTAAAAAAGACAGATACATTTAACGCTGATTTATGGAATGTATGGGGAAAAATTTTTACAGCTTTTATTGTTGTCGCCGTTGCTACACCAATTTTAGGCTCTATTGTGGCATTGGCTCTTGCTTTTATTGTTGCTACATTACAAATCATATTGGAACTTAATTCTGGTGATATTAATCAACATCGTATTGAAAAATTAACCGGTATACCAGGCGTTACATGTACTCACCGAATGTTATTTTTCAGTGCAATTTATTATCCTTTTGATCTATTACTTCGCAAAATTCCTATTTTAAATAAACCCATGGATGCAGCAACATTACGTGCCAAAATTGGTATTTTTGCTGAAAATCATGTGATTGGTTTTTTATTGGGTGTGACCTTTGGAATTATTGCCGGTTATGATGTGGCAGCCATCTTAATGTTAGGTGTGCAAGCTGCTACTGCATTGATGTTATTTCCAATGATTTCTAAATTATTTATGCAGGCACTTTCGCCAATTTCTGAAGCAATCAGTGATTACATGAATAAGCGTTTTGCTGGACGTAAATTGTTTGTCGGTTTGGACTGGCCATTTATGGGAGGAGCCAGTGAGATTTGGTTTACTATAATTGTTGCTATTCCTTTTACTTTAATTTGGGCTGTTATTTTACCGGGTAATAAACTTTTACCATTTGCTGGCATTATCAACATTGCTCTTATTGTTCCTGCTTATATTTTAACTAAAGGTAATACTTTGAGAATGGTGATTTTAGCAATCATAGGTGTGCCATTTTTCTTATTTGTTGGTACCCAATTTGCGCCTATTATCACAGATTTAGGATTATCAACTAAAGCAATTGATATTCCAGCCAATCAATTAATTTCAAATAGTTCTATTGATGCACCGGTTTTTACCTATGCGTTTTCTTTTATTTGGCAATGTTTGCAAGGTTATTTTGTACCCTTAATTTTTGCAGTCTATTGGTGTGTAGGATATTTCTTTTATGCCCGTGAACTGCGCAGGGAAACAGTACAAGATTTAGCTGAAAGTAATGGATAAATGAGCATTTAAACATTCGTTGAAAATAGTGTTTAGTATCTCTGATGGTAATGATAATTACCATCAGACAACGAACAAAAAGGTAATTGTTATATGGTTGTTGATAAGAGAATTCATACTGTTCTAAATGCCTTGATTCAAAATCCAAGTGTTAGTGGCGTAGAACTTCAAGCTGAATTTGGGTTAACACGCAAACAACTTAGTTATACATTTAAGAAAATTAATGATTTCCTTGAGTCTTCTAATCTTGAATTAATTAAACGTTTTAAAACAGGAAAATTTAGTGTACCAAAACATGTCATTGAAACATTTAGGGATGAACCTGTTTCAAAGGCTATCGGACGTTATATATATTCAGAAGATGAGCGAGTCCATTTGCTTTTGTTCTTTTTATTAACTCGGACCGAAAGATTTTCATTAATACATTTATCTTCCGCGCTGACTGTTAGCCAAAATACTGTTATTAATGATATTAAAAAAGTACAACTCATGATAGTGCAATATCATCTACAAATAAGTTATGACCGTGAAAATGGTTACAGAATTATTGGTAACGAAATTGACAAGCGGTATTTATTGCTGAAATTGATTCGTAGAATTATCAGTATGCCCGTTGCGGATAAAATATTTAAAGAAAACGATATTATTACCCAAGGTGGATTAGAACAAGTAGGGCAAGTATTTAGTGAAATAGAGAAAAAATTAAAAATTATTTTTACCGATGAGCAGTTACAAGAACTGACCTACTTTATCTGTTTTATGTTACAGCGCATTGAAACCGATAAGAAAATTGAGCGCTTACCTGAAAATTATGCTGAAGTTGCCAATAGTCGTGATTTTCAATTGATGAAAAAGTTGATTGAAAAATTTGGTATTACCGATCTTAATGAACAAATTTTTTTAACGATTCTAGTGCAAAGTTCAAATATCCAAACTTTATCAGACAAATATTTCCACTTAGATACAGTATTATTGGAAAGTGCGGTTGATGTTATTAATAATTTTGAGCAGATTAGTTGTATTACTTTTAAGGATAAAAGTGAACTCATTGAACGCATCTATCAACATTGGAAACCCGCCTATTATCGAATTCGTTATCATATTACCAATATTAATAGTGTCTATGACATAGTATTACAAGAGTTTGGTCATTTACATGAAATGGTACGAAAAGCCATTGCACCGTTTGAAAAAATTTTACATTGTAATATGCCTGATGAAGAAGTCGCTTTTATAACCGTTTTATTTGGCGGTTGGTTAACTCGTGAAGGTTTGATAAATCAAATCAAAACAAAAAAAATTGCGATTGTTGTCTGTGAAAATAGTGCAACGGTTTCAACTTATCTTTATTTAACTTTGCAGGTCTTACTACCCGAATTGCATTTTTCCGATGCGATGTCTAAACGTGAGTTTGAAAAATATAATCATTATTACGATATTGTGTTTTCAACATCCTATTTATCGACGGATAAACTTTTATTTATTGTTAATCCATCCGTTAATAATTTTCATAAAAATGCTTTTCGTAATCAGGTGATCGGTACTTTACAAGGAATTGATCCAAGCATAATTCAAGTTGAAGAACTGATGTTAATTATTGAAAAGTTCAGTAATATAAAAGAGAGAAAAGCCTTACAAAAAGAGTTAACCGCCTATCTGTATAACGATGAAGTAAATGACAACCCTTTACGTATTACCCAACAGGAAATTCCATCACTTGCCGATTTAATGCAACCAGAACATATCAATATTGCGCAATCAGCCGATATTTCATGGCAAGATGCACTCGAATTAGCTGCAAAACCACTTTTAAGTAATCAATCCATAGAGCGTTATTATCTTGAAAGAATGGTTAATAAAATTCAATTTGAACAACCTTATATTATGTTAGTTGATGGTTTAATCATTGCTCATGCTGGTATTGATGATGGTGTGAATAAAGTTGCGATGTCTTTACTTAAATTTCCTAAAAAAATTGATATTTGTGGTTACATGCAAGCAGATTTAATCGTTGTTCTTGCTACCAATAATCCACAAAAACATCTTAAAGCTTTAGCTCAATTAAATGAATTATTAGAGCTTCATGAAGGAGCTGCAAATATACGAAAAGCAAACAATAACCACGAAATTTGGAAATTGTTTGCAAACTATCAATGAATATTTTGCCAAAAATAGGAGTTATAAAATGTTAGAGATTCAAAAGCAGTATGTTGTCGATATGGCACAAAAATCCAGCGAATGGGGATTATGTAAACATAAAGCGGGTAACTCAAGTGTTAGAGATAAACAAACAGGGTATGTGCTTGTAACGCCAACTACAATTGATAAAAAATTATTAACAATTCGGGATATTGTGGTCATGGATCTTGACGCTAATGTTATTGAAGCTGATTCAGGATTAAGACCTACCAGTGAATGTTTAATGCATCTTGAAATTTATAAGGCGCGTGAGGATGTTTTTGCTATTTCACATACGCACTCTATTTTTGCCACTTCATTTGCCGTACTCGCAAGGCCTATACCTGCCGTAGTTTATGAATGCGCCATCCTTAATTTGAAAGATGGTGTTATTCCTGTTGCCCCTTATGGCAGACCAGGAACAACGGAACTTTCACATAGTGTGATTGAACCAATTAAGCGTGCTGATGCGATTTTAATGGAAAAACACGGCGCTATAGCTGTTGATAAAGATCCTTATGAGGCCGTATTAAAAGCAGCCTATATTGAAGAAATGGCCGAAATTTATTATCACGCATTACTTATTAATGATGGTAAAGATCCTGGCGGTTTTCCACCCGAAGAGTTGCAAAGTTGGGCGTATCCTTCACAAATTAAATTTAAACACTAATGTTTCATGTTCTCTAATTTTATAACGTAATAACTTAACATTACGTTATAAAATGCAGATGTTTTAATTTATTTTAATAATATTAATTTAAGAAATTTTTTTTGTGTTTTTTAATAGGGGGGATTGATAGACTGTTTTTGGATCTCCATGCGCTTGTAGAAATCCGCCGATGACCAGCGGATTTTATTCTTTATTACATTTGAATTTTATTGCATATGAATATAGTCATTCATGTATTTTAAAATAAATGCCATTGAAACTGCGCCAGGATCCATATGTCCAATAGTCCGATCACCTAAATTTTTGGCACGCCCAAATACTGCAATCATTTGTTTGGTTTTTTCTGCACCTTCCATCGCTGATTTAGCAATTATTGGCAACGCTTCATTGAGTGGAAGCGTGGTTAATTCATTGGCTGATTTTGACGCTGCTGATAATGCATCAACCATCGTTTTATCGCCTGGCTCCGCATTACCGCGTTGATATACCCCTTGCCAACCGTCGTTAAGAAATTTTGCGAAGACTTCAGAATTCAATTCCATTGTGCCAACAATACTTTTTCCGCCAGTTCTAAATAATGTTCCAAATATAGCGCCCGAAGCACCACCCATACTGGTCATTAATTTTGTGCCAATCTTAATAAAAAAATCACCTATATCAGTAGGTTGAAATTTTTCATCTTGTAGCAACTCAATAATAGATGAAAATCCTCGTTTCATCCCAATCCCATGATCTCCATCACCAACAATCTGATCTAACGCTGTTAATTCGGGTTCGCTTTCGACCATTTTTTGAGCGGTAAATAACATCATTTTACGTACTTGTAATAAATTCATTTTATTTTCTCCATCCAAGCGTTTGACAAGGTAGATCATAAAGACGTTGCAATTCATCATCTAACTTCATTAGTGTGATTGAAAAACCTGACATTTCAAGTGATGTACAAAAATGTCCGACAGCAATATCGTGACTGACAATACCTCGATTATTAAGTTCAATGCCGACTTTGCGTGTTATCACTAATAGTTCTGTATTACTAAGAGCGCCTAAATTGTTAATCAGTACGCACACACGGTCACCTGTTTGGAAAGGTAAATCATCACATAGGCGATCTATCATCTCTTTGACAACTTCATCACTTGATGTCATTGCTTGTCGACGTAATCCAGCCTCACCATGAATACCTATCCCAATTTCGATCTCATTTTCATCCAATTCAAAATTAAAATTATTTGACTGAGGTAAGGCACATCCATCAAGCGCAACACCTATAGTGCGAACATTAGCGTTAGCTTTTGCAACAACTTGATAAAGATTTTCAAGATTGTATTTTTCAAATTGAGAAGCTGCGCCTGCAATTTTATATAAAAACATAATACCAGCTACACCACGTCGGTCGGACAGTTTGGATAAAGGGGCTGAGGCAATATCATCGGTTGCTCGAATAGTTTTAGTGGCGATGTTTTCTTCCGCTAATATTTCGGCTGAAATATCAAAATTCATTCCATCACCTGAATAGTTACCATATAAAAAAAGCACACCATTACCCTTTTCAGTCGCTTTGGTAAGTTCAATTATTTGGTCTGGTGATGGTGAAGTGAAAACTTCTCCTAATGCACAACCATCAATGCCTCCTTCACCGATAAAACCAGCAAAAGTTGGTTCATGACCACTACCACCCCCCGAAATAACTACGACTTGATCGTTTGATATATGGTTACCATAAACAGCACAATAATCTGCAATAGCTGTTAATTTACCATTATAGGCATATACCAATCCTTGCATGACTTCTTGTCTTACGTTATTTGGATCGTTAAGTAATTTTTTGGGTTTACGCATTGATTTTTCCTCTTTATTAATCATATTAACGACATTTATTGTAGGTAAAACTAAAAAGTCAAACGAATACATTTAATGACAAATAATATCCCTTTGATTGCTCATCATAGGGAGCAATCGCTTTCAGTTAATCATTTAGCAAAATATAAATTAGCTTGTAAAAAAGTTTCAGGTTATGGGTATGTTTCAGTAAAAATCATATTATGAATTCAATAAGATAAAGGCTATTTAAACCCTTTAGTTTGGTATTAGAAAAATTTTTGTTAAGAGATTCTGATATAAATTGCTAACTTACATAATAAGGTTATAATCGACTTTAACGCATGATGATTTAATGAATAAATAGAGTAGAGAGTATGAAAAAACTTGGAGCGATCTTTACTGCATGCATTTTAATAAACATGCCAATTAATCAAGTATTATCTGCACCTAAAACGGATAAAATTTCAATTCAATCATCTGATGAAGCCTCGCCACAATTTCAGTTACCAGAGCAAAGTCGATTTCTTTCTGTCGATTTTAAGAAAACCGAATCGTTTACTTCTAATCATATCCAAAATTTCACTGATAATTATGTCGCACTTTATAGTAATGACTTGAATGGCGCACGAATTTTAATTATTAATGAAGTTGTTGCCAATGAACAAGAGGCCATGCAAATATTTCTTGGACAAGCTAAAACACGAGGTAATCAAAAACCAGAAATCAAGCTTTATAATAATGTGAAATATATTGATGGCATTGATTCCAAATTAAACCGGCGTTATATCCTGATTCAACAATTTGATAAGGCTAACAGTTTAGTAACAATAAAATCCTTAGTTTATCTATTAAATGCTAACAATAGTGATTTTTGTAAAATTGTAAATCTTATTGAACCACAGCAACTGGTTGGTGAATTAATAAATTTTGCTAAATAATAATTAATGTTGGCATTAGTATTTTGACGAGAATTAACCACAATATTGGTTAAATTTCCTTATATTTATTAATGATGTCGTTTTTTAATAAAAATCATTGATAACTTTAAAAGACATTTGGTGAGTTATAACAAATACCAAAAATTATTAGAATTAAAAATTTATTTATGATTTTTGCTTATTTAAATAATAACCATTTATGGAGATTGGTTAACATATTGCGCTTGTATTTGTGCGCTGTTAGTATGCTGGCATAATTTGATAGATGAATGGTACTTATGCAAAACACATTTTCAGATTCTTATTTTCAACGTTTTAGCGGAATTGCACGGTTATATGGTGAGTCTGCATTAACTTCTTTTTCTCAAGCACATGTTTGTGTAATTGGTATTGGTGGAGTAGGTTCTTGGGTTGCTGAATCACTCGCGCGTAGTGGTATAGGGCAAATTACCTTAATTGATATGGATGATGTATGTGTAACCAATACTAATCGTCAGATTCACGCCTTAAAATCTAATATTGGCAAACCTAAAACATCCGTCATGGCCGAACGAATTTTGCAAATTAATCCCGAATGTATTGTTAATGAAATCGATGATTTTATTAATATTAATAATGTTAGCCAATATTTGGGAACTAAACAAAATCCTCGTTATAATTATATTGTCGATGCGATCGATAGCGTTCGTGATAAAGCGGCTGTTCTTGCTTATTGTAAGCGTCAAAAATTAAAAATTATTACAATAGGGGGAGCAGGGGGGCAAAAAGATCCTACGCAAATAAAAATTGCGGACTTAGCAAAAACCATTCAAGATCCTTTAGCTGCTAAATTACGCGAAAAGTTAAAAAATGATTATAAGCTAAATAAAGACAGTAAAGGTAAATATTCCATTCCGTGTGTATTTTCTACTGAACAACTGACTTATCCAACCCAAAATGGTCAGATTTGTTTTGCTAAAAATCAAGCAGACAGTAATAAAAAAATGGACTGTGAATCGGGATTCGGAGCGATAACAACAGTAACCGCAACGTTTGGTTTTGTTGCTGTTAGTTATGTATTGAACAAATTGTGTAACGGATGATTATCTCACTTTAAATTAAAAGAATTTCTATTTTTCTAAAATAAATACCGCCAAAAGACAATTAAGATTTGACTAAAGTAATTGTCTTTTGGGTTCCTATTGCAAATATTCTTCTTAATTTACATTCTAAAATGCCTAAATATATCTATTGATTAAAAAAAACAATCTTTTTTTGCGCATATATTATTGTATAAAGCGCAAATCTGATTTAGGATAATGCCAATTTCGTTTTGTATTATGTCTAAGCACTAAAAAGTTTCAAGGAAGAGGCCAAACGATCCCAATTTATTTTTTATATTTCAAGGAGAAATCTATGGCAGTAACTAATATGAATGAGTTAAATGAGTTAATGGCTCGTGTGAAGAAAGCACAAGAAACTTATTCAAATTATACTCAAGAGCAAGTCGACAAAATCTTCGTAGCGGCAGCGACAGCCGCAGCCGCAGCTCGAATTCCTCTCGCACAACAAGCGGTTGCAGAGTCAGGAATGGGAATTGTTGAAGATAAAGTTATAAAAAATCTTTTTGCTGCAGAGTATATCTTAAATAAATATCGTCACGATAAAACTTGTGGCGTAGTGGCTGAAAATGAACCATATGGTACAATTACTTTAGCCGAACCTTTAGGGATCATTTGTGGAATCGTGCCAACCACTAACCCAACCTCTACGGCGATTTTTAAATCGTTAATCAGTTTAAAAACTCGTAATGCAATTGTCTTTTCACCTCACCCAAGAGCTAAAAAATCCACTATTGAAGCCGCTAGAATTGTATTAAATGCTGCAATTAAAGCGGGTGCACCAAAAGATATTATTGGTTGGATTGATGAGCCATCTATCGAATTATCTAATGCATTAATGCATCATGATGATGTTGCAGCTATTTTAGCGACAGGTGGACCAGGTATGGTAAAAGCCGCATACAGCTCTGGTAAACCAGCACTAGGTGTTGGGGCAGGTAATACACCAGTAATTATTGATGAAACTGCTGATTTAAAACGCGCGGTTGCTTCAGTACTGATGTCTAAAACTTTTGATAACGGTATGATTTGTGCGTCAGAACAAGCGATCGTTGTGGTTGACTCTGTTTATGATGAAGTGCGTAGTTTATTATCTGAATATGGTGCATATGTTTTAAATGCTAAAGAAACCAAAGCGGTACAAGGCATCATCTTAAACGATAAAGGTGCTTTAAATGCTAATATCGTTGGTCAACCAGCAGTTAAAATTGCAGAGTTAGCAGGATTTAAAGCTCCAGCAGGTTCAAAAGTACTTGTTGGTGAAGTAACTAAAGTTGATTTATCTGAACCATTTGCTCATGAAAAACTTTCTCCTACTTTAGCAATGTTTAGAGCAAAAGATTTTGCTGAAGCGGTTGAAAAAGCTGAAAAATTAGTAGAAATGGGTGGTATGGGTCATACCTCTGTACTTTATACAGATCAAGATAGCAACCGTGACCGTATTGATTATTTCGGTAGTAAAATGAAAACTTGCCGTATTTTAATCAATCAACCTGCAGCCCATGGTGGTATTGGTGATTTGTATAACTTCGATTTAGCGCCATCTTTAACATTAGGTTGTGGTTCTTGGGGTGGAAACTCGGTATCTGAAAATGTTGGACCGAAACACTTATTAAACAAAAAAACCATCGCTAAGAGAGCAGAAAACATGTTATGGCACAAATTACCAAGTTCTATCTATTTTAAACGAGGCTCACTTCCAGTTGCTTTAAATGAGGTTGTTGAACAAGGCGCAAAACGAGTCTTTTTAGTAACTGATAAATTCTTATTTAACAATGGTTACTCAAAACAAATTACTGACCAATTAGAATCACAAGGCGTTATCTGCGAAACATTTTATGATGTTGAAGCCGATCCAACTTTAAGTGTGGTTCGAAAAGGTACTGAATCAATGACATCATTCCAACCTGATACTGTTATTGCTTTAGGTGGTGGTTCTCCAATGGATGCGGCTAAAATCATGTGGGTTCTTTATGAACACCCTGAAACAAAATTCGATGAGCTAGCATTGCGCTTTATGGATATCCGTAAACGTACCTGTCATTTCCCTAATATGGGTAAAAAGGCGAAACTAATTTGCGTTACAACCACTTCTGGTACAGGTTCTGAAGTGACACCATTTGCTGTGGTTACTGATGATGCAACTGGTCAAAAATATCCTTTAGCTGATTATGCAATTACGCCAAACATGGCTATTGTTGATGCTAACTTAGTAATGAATATGCCAAAATCACTTTGTGCTGCTGGTGGTTATGATGCGGTAACTCATGCTTTAGAAGCTTATGTTTCAATTATGGCAACTGAGTTTTCTGATGGACAAGCGTTACAAGCGTTAAGCATGCTTAAAGCTTATTTACCGGCAAGCTATAAAGAAGGCGCTAAAAACCCACAAGCACGTGAAAAAGTGCATAGTGCTGCAACATTAGCTGGTGTCGCTTTTGCACAAGCATTTCTAGGTGTTTGTCACTCAATGGCGCATAAGATTGGTGCTGCATTCCATATTCCTCATGGGGTGGCAAATGCAATGCTAATTAGTAATGTAGTGCGTTTTAATGCAACCAATAAACCGACTAAACAAGGTACCTTTAGCCAATATGGTTATCCTCAAGCTGTTAGCCGTTATGCAGAGGTAGCCGATCATTTAGGTTTAACTGCTGCAGCTGACAAAGATGAGAAGAAAGTTGAGAAATTAATTGGTTGGTTAGATCAATTAAGAAAAGAACTTGATATTCCATTCTCAATTAAAGAGTTTGGCGTGGATGAGAAAGCTTTCTTGGCACAAGTGGACCAACTTGCTGTTGATGCCTTTGATGACCAATGTACTGGCGCTAACCCGCGTTATCCGCTCATTGCTGAATTAAAACAAATCCTACTTGATACATACTATGGTCGTGCATATCAAGATAAAGGGGATATTAGCGAAGATGTTGCTGTACATACAGCAGCCAAAGGCGTAGCAGCTACTAAGAAAAAAGCACCAAAAAAGAAATAATCTAACACATTATTTTTGATTCAAAAAAAGCCTGAAATAGCCTATATTTCAGGCTTTTTTGTGTTTTTTGACTTTTTTTTAAGCAAACAAAATAAAATTTGTTTTTTTTGCTTGCAAGGTTAAATGTTCTAGTACATAATGCGCAGCACTTAGGCCGGCTTAGCTCAGTAGGTAGAGCAACTGACTTGTAATCAGTAGGTCGCCAGTTCGATTCCGGCAGCCGGCACCATTTTCCTAAGTAGACAAATTAATAAAGATTCGGGGTGGGGTTCCCGAGCGGCCAAAGGGAGCAGACTGTAAATCTGCCGTGTCACACTTCGAAGGTTCGAATCCTTCCCCCACCACCATTAATCTAATATTAGCAATAGCTAATCGAAGCATTTAGGTAGCCGAGTTTGAACATGCGGGCATCGTATAATGGCTATTACCTCAGCCTTCCAAGCTGATGATGCGGGTTCGATTCCCGCTGCCCGCTCCAATTGCTGATATAGCTCAGTTGGTAGAGCGCACCCTTGGTAAGGGTGAGGTCGGCAGTTCAAATCTGCCTATCAGCACCATTCTTGTTATTCTCCTAAACTTCTAAAAATATCGAATTTGCCTGCTTTAAAGCTTGTCACTATACAGCTTTATCTGTTATTATTCAGAGCTAATTTTAAGTTAGTATTATGTTGATAATTAAATATGATACTTGGTTAATGTGGTGAATAACCACCGATTTGTATTACATTTGAGGGACAATCGATGTCTAAAGAAAAATTTGAACGTACAAAACCCCACGTTAACGTTGGTACAATCGGCCACGTTGACCATGGTAAAACAACTTTAACTGCAGCTATTACTTCTGTACTTTCTAAAAAATACGGCGGTCAAGCTCGTGCATTCG